>CAISJJ010000164.1 GCA_903885595.1 uncultured Bacteroidales bacterium | reverse complement strand
TATTTGTACGCCATTCTTTAACAGTACTATTCTTAAATTGGTTGTCACATCACTGGCCCATGTGATGGCATTTGTAGTCCCGGCTGTCCAGGTTTCACCGCCGTTGGGTGAAGTTACAGAAATCGTTGCACCGATAGCAACATTAAATCCGGACAGGCATACGAAAAACAACAATGCTGCCAGAAAGAACTTTGTACTTGGTAATGTTTTCATACTGCTTCAGTTTAGTTGTGAAATGGAAGATTGATTTATAATGTGATGATGTTGTATACTATATTGTAATTGAAAGGTCGCATATGGTTTCGTGAGGCACGCATCCGGTTATAAAACATCAATATTTCTTTTCCGCTAATAAAAGCTGGTCTCATAAAATTAACTGTTCAGGTTCTTGCTAAATTGGGGCATCCATTCACCGGAAACAAAAGTATATTCAAAATCACGGTAAACTGTTACGATATTTTGGTTATTATGTACATAATTTTACGCTTTCGTTGCCATGAAATAACTGTTAAAAAGCCCTGACAGGACGGACATTAGCGTTGCCATTTTTCGAATAACTGCTTTGAAATCCATCATAAAAATAGATTGACCAGGCCTCTCCTGCATTATTTTCAGTGGAACTCCAGTAATCACCGTAACTGAAACCACCAACATCATTTTTCTGCTGGTATAATAGATACAATTCATGCAATGATGGCAAATACCAATCCCCATAAGTAATACCGCCCATAGTAAAAGAATAATCGGCACAGACTTTGGCGGCAAACCCGCCATTTTGGTCATCCGATATCTGAGTAGCTATGATAATGGCAGTGTTCATTTCCCCGGCATTCAAACCATCGCCTGAAGCTCCAGTCACGCTGTAAGTACCATTATACCATTGAATTCCAAAGCTTTGGTCTAAAGTCGCCGCTATCAGTCCATGCCTCCCATTGTCATAAACATAAAAGACAATGCCACCACCGAAAGTTTCGCCAACCGCATGCACATTGTTCATACTTGAAGCTGTTATTTGTATGGTCCCATCAGGGAACATGAAACCTCCTGTTGCCGATTGTATTATACCCCCGACTGTGAGTTTTTGCCCGGGATCAATTCCGATTCCAACATTGCCTTGGCCATATGAAATATTGTTTTTGTTGGTTATCCATTGACTTGATATCTTAACATTAAAGGCATTCCAATCAGCTGAAGTGAGATAACCTGCTGAGGATGAAGTTGCCTGCAATACAGATCCCAAAAGCTCATGATTGGAGATTGACAAGGTTAAAGGAGATGTGCTTTCAGCATTTGTTATCCTGTAGTTATAAGCGTTGTTCCAGTTATTCATCACTGATATTGTTATTCCAGAAGCTGCTGAAGCTCCAAATACCGGATCAACCTCTAAAAAGCTTACATCATTGAATCGCCTCCAGCCTGAGCCGTCATACCAATATAATGACGATAAACTGGTATTGTAAACCAGAAGTCCGTCTGATGGTGAAATGATGGAATTCATTTGTTCCATAGTCATTCTTGGCGGTAAAAACCCTTTACTCGATGATTTAACATCGAGCATTGCTGAAGGATCAGGAAGTGACTGATCCAAATTAATTGAAACCTGAGAGAAAGAATTTATATTGCCGATAATCAATACTATGACAACAATGATTAGTTTTTTCATATCCATTAAAACTGATTTTCTTTATGATAGTATGATAAGTTCGAATTCCAAAACCATACATATTTGACGATCGGTGCGATGAAAACTTGCGGTCAGAATGAAAATTATTGTGAAAGATTCTACGCAAAGCCCAAATTATCAACGATTATAATGCGAATTAATCAAGTGGCTGGGGATTATTTTTCTTTAATTTCCACCAGCGATAACTCACGTATTAAATTTAACCTTAATTTTCGCCGGAAATTATTTTCAATCGCCACCGCAAGTTTTCACCATTTTCATCGTCTATAATAAATACAGAATGGTTCATAAGCGAAAACAAAGGACTACGAAACCTAAAATTAAATGACTGCAAACAGGATGAATATGACTACCTTGACCAGGGAGCTCTTTGTAATTCAAAGAATGAACTGAAAATGACCGATCAGGAATTGATTAATGGGATTGTAAATCACAACAAGGAGGCAATTAAGTATCTGATTAAAAACTATCAGAGTCATGTAATTAAGACAGCATATTATTTTGTTGATAACATGGAAGATGCAGAGGATCTTTCGCAAGAGGTTATGATTGAAGTTGTGAAGTCTGTTCACCAATACAAGAAACTTGCTAATCTTTACACCTGGATTTACCGGATAACTGTTAACAGATCGCTGGATCATTTGAGAAGACAAAAAAGAAGAAGTATTGTTAAACGTTTGGAATCATTGGTAAGGTTTTCAAATAACGGAGAAACACAATTTCCTTACGAACTGGCAACTTCCGATACCAGGAATGAGGATATTGAAAAAAGAAAAATTCTGGACATTGCAATCAATTCATTACCCAGAAATCAAAAAATAGCGTTCATTTTAAGCAAATATGAAGAATTACCATACAGGGAAATATCTGAAATCATGAACCTTTCACTTTCATCAGTCGAATCACTCATTTTCAGGGCCAAAACAAATCTCCAGAAGAAATTAGTGCATTATTTTTCCGAATATTCAACCAATAACAAGTAAGATGGATTGTCATTTCGTTCAAAATCATCTATTTTCATACCAGGAGCAACAGCTTGCATATGAAGAAAAACAAGCGTTTGAAGCTCATCTTGCCTCCTGCATTGAGTGTAACCGGATTGAACAGGAGTTCCAATTCGTCACAGCCTATATTGATAAGAAAAAGGATGACCAGCACAATCCGTTCATCGAAACACGTACAATTCAACGCATCGAATCTGAACTTGATCAACGGAGCGCCGGGCCCAATCCCCAGTTATGGAGAAGGCTTCAACCCGTCATCGTTTCATTGCTGCTACTGATTTCTGTTGCGATTGGTTTTTCGATTGGAAGGCAAATTGACTCAGTCATTTCTATTACCAATGAGCATCATAAAGAAATTCAGGAAATAAAATCGGGACTTTCAATCCAGGATTTCGTTGATGAAAATATTTTTTTTGAGAACAATTAACCCATGATCCATGAACTTTTTTTCTAAAAACAGATTTGTATTTTGGTTGTTGATTTTTTTGATTGTAATACTGCTCACTGCCTTGGCGACATCTATTGTTTATTATTCCAATCAGTCAAAAAAAATAAACCAGGAGAAGCCTGAGAACCCGGGAAATGCATTCAGGAGAGAATTGTCATTATCTCCTTCACAATCCGGGAAAGTCGATTCCATCCTCCAGGATTATCGGAATTCCACAGAACCTATTGTTGCAGATATCAGGAACCACCGCATTCAGATATTGGATGAACTGGCTAAGGACAAACCCGATAAGAGCACATTAAACAAGTATATAGAGGAAATAAGTCAGTTACAAAAACAGATGCAAAATGCTTCCGTCAATCAGTATATGGCGCTGAAACAAATTTGCACGCCCGACCAATGTCAACGCCTTTCAGCTTTGTATTTTGAATTATATGGATTCAAGGAGCAGGGGAAGGGTCATGGGAAAGAGCAGCGTAAAGGAAATATGCGCCGCTACCGCGGAGGGCGGGAACAATAAAAAAAGGTGAATGTAGCAAGAATAATACACTGCTCTGCTTTTCAGTGTTTACCTTCAGTTGGTGATCAATTTAATGCAATGGTCGAACTTGTCCCCCAGATTAATGGTGATGTCGCTCCCGCAGTATTCCACAAACATTCACGAACTGTCAGCGTTTTTGAATCTCCGTCAATCACGATTGTCTGGAATGAAAGCTTTGTTTCATCCCCGATCCCATCAGGGGCATCAGTCCCTGAAATCGTTCCCTTTATGGGCGAATCAACCCGGAAAACATGCAGGTTAATATCATTTTCGGGACCTTTGTATATATAAAATTCATTCCTGTTGTCATTCCCATGGAAATATGCTTTGATATTCTGATGAGTTTTCAGGAAGGCGACCATGTTTTTTTGTTCAATCACAGATTCAGCTTGTATGGTGGTGCCATCTTTGAATCTTTCTGCAACAAGATTTTCAAATTTATCGGTTGAATTAATATCATGATTCCCATTGGGATTGTTAAAATGTTTTGCTTCACAATCGGGCTGGTCGTGAGTGAAAATAATGACCGGGGTTGTGATGGTGATATTTGCGAGATCTTTTTCCATCCAGATTCTTTCTGCCGAATCAGGCCACATATTCACAAACATTAAATGAACTCCGGCCACATTTTTTGAATAGTTTATTTTATCTGTTGAATAGTCATAGGTCGAACTTGTCAGTGGCACTGGTGGATTCAGCATGAGGTTGTAAATATTTACCATGGCTGTGGCATCTGTTAGCGGATAGATGGGTTTTGGGTGTCCAATGTCGTTTGAAACATCATGATTGCCGCATTCCAGTAGGAAACCAGCTTTTTGATTGTTCCGGTTTGTGAGTGTAATCCCATTCAGAAAGTCTGCCGCAAATTGTCCCCAGGAAACAGTTGCCGATTGGATTTCCGGAGGTCCGACTTCCTGAAGGTTAGTAATGTCTCCGTTGATAATCAAATAATCAAACGCGCCAACCTTTGTTCCGGCACCCACGCCACCATCAGCCGGGTAGGTCATTGCCGGCAATTTATTGATTTGTTGTACAAGCGCCTTATTTACCGTGCTTGCCTCAGTCACTGCACCCCGGAAGGTTCGGAATTCCCCGTAATGCAAGTCGGAGGTATGAACGAATTGGGCAATCCCAAATGTGACCGGCAAAGGATCTTCATCCTTTTTGCAGGAATAAACAGATAAAAGCAATAAGAAAAACAGAGGAGCTACACGTATTGAAATATTCCGTGTTGATACCCAGCGGCTTGTTTCTTGTTTCATTTTATTTCTCATTTAATTTCAGGTGCTACAAGACTTATCAGGCGATTGAGGAGCGTAACGCTACCCCGGTGAACATTAATCCAAGACCAGGCACAATTTGACAAATTATTTAAATCAATGTAAAACGTTAAGAATAATACCCAAAACTACGGATTAATTCTGTAGTTGGGTTCAAAAAATAACTGGACGTGACCAAACGATGCTACTCATTTCTGGCAAACCAAGCCACCTCGCAACCGGTAATCGTTCAGTCATTCCACCGGGCCTCCCCTGCCTCCGCAGAGGTACCGAAAACGAACCCAGCAGCGGCTTGGGATTACTCCTGTGCAAAGACTTTATTGAAAAGCATGGCGGAAAAATTTGGGTTGAGAGTGAAGAGGGTAAAGGTTCTATCTTTTATTTCTATATTCCAGGTAAAGCTGATCCGAAAGCAAAAGATGTCAAGGCGGATGTATCATCAAATGAAAATAAAACACATCAAAGTAAAACCTGAAAATATTAACAAATTCAGATTTATCTTCTGAGCCGGAAAAGACGAAACTAGCCACAACAGCATTCAAAAAAATAATAGATCTGCGATTTCACAAAAAAACGCACGCAGGGATTATAATTTTTTTATGATCAGCTTGTCAACCCGGTTTCCGTCAAGATCGACCACCTCCAGCTCGTATCCCATGAAAATGAATTTCTCCCCGGGTTTCGGGAAGTGTTTCATCATGCTTATGGTCAGTCCGGCCAGTGTATTGAACTTCACTTTTTGCTTGTCAAATCCCTGCAGGTTGAATTTGTATGCAAACTCGTAGAACGACACTTGCCCGTCGGCCAGCCAGGAGCCGTCGGTCCGCTGGTGGATCTGAGGGATCAGGGATTCACCCCGGTCGAATTCCCCGATAATGGCTTCCAGTATGTCGTTAAGCACCACCATTCCGGCGATGGATCCGTATTCGTCGACAACCAGTCCGTAATGCGTCTTTTTTTCCCGGAACAATTCAAGGGTTTCATATACCGTCATCGAATCGAGGATAAGCTGCGCCGGCCTGATATAATCTTCCAGCTTCTGCATGACATCCCTTTGGTAGCCCATGAACACCTCTTTCAGGTAAACCACGCCGACCACATTGTTGATGTTGTCCCTGCATACCGGATAAACCGAGTGCATGCGTACCCTGATCTTGTCCCAGCTTTCAGGATTGGTTTCGGTCACGTCGAGCCATACCAGTTCCGAATGATGCGTCATGAGGGAGGTGATCTTCTGGTCGCCAAGGTTGAACACCCGCTCAACGAGGAGCTGTTCAATATGCTGAACATCACCGCCGAGGGTTCCCTGCATCACCAGTGCACGGATCTCCTCCTCCGTTACCCTGGAGTCGGCGGAGGGGGTTATCCTGAGCACTTTCAGTATATAATCGCTGAGCCTGGTAAGGAGCCAGGTAACCGGTATGAGGATCTTTGAAAGCACCACTGCCGGGGGGACCATCACCTTGGTAACTCCTTCGGGGTTGATCAGTCCGATACGCTTCGGCACCAGCTCACCAATAAGCATGGCAACAAGGGTCACAATCGTCACCACGATGACCAGGGCGAGGGTATTGGCTGTGGGTTGAGACATCCCGGCAGAGCTGAGCAGCGATGCCAGGCCTACTGATATCTCTGAACTGCTGAAAACCCCGGTCAGGATCCCGATGAGCGTCACCGCAATCTGAACTGTCGACAACACGCCGGCGGGCTTATCCAGCTGTTCGAGCGCAGCTTTGGCTCCTTTGTGCCCGGCCCTGGCATCCATTTCGAGTTTTGTCCTCCGGGAAGATACCATGGCAATCTCGGTCATGACGAAGAGCCCGTTGACAATGAAAAGGCAAAACAAGATGATAATTTCTATAATCATAAACTGTTATTTATTGAAGGGTTGATAATATTTATATCCTGCCTTGGGATAGGACCTTTGACATTATTTTCTTTTAATTTCATGAAAACCCCAAACAGAACTTCACTCTTTGTGCTTCGGCCTTCACCCTTGTCCGATATCCAGAAAAGCAGTTCAAAGTCGAGCGAACTTTGGCCAACCAGCGTGAAGTAAACCAATGGTTTGGGCTCCTTCAATATCTTTGGATGATCGTTCAGGATTTCCATAACGAGACGTTGAACCAGAAAGGGATCCGACTCGACACCCACGCTCAGGGGGACTTTCACTCTGCGTTTCATATCCGAAAGTGTCCAGTTGATCACCTCGTTTGATATCAGCTGTTCGTTGGGTACAATAACCTCCGAGCCGTCGAACGTGTGGATGTTGCTGGCTCGAAGATCGATTGATTTTACCCGTCCGATGAGAGAGCCAACCTGCACGGTATCGCCAATCTGGATGGGCCTTTCGAACAGAAGAATCAATCCTGAGACGAGATTGCTGAAAATTTTCTGAAGTCCAAAGCCCACACCCACGCTGAATGCTCCAAGGACGAGGGTGAATTTGTCCATCGGGATGCCTGTTGCAGTGAATGCCAGGAAAACACCTGAAACGACAAGGCAGTACTTTACCGACATGGCAATGGTATGGGGCAGACCCTTGGACAGTGGCATGTGGTTGAGCACATCATTTTCCAGGATCAGTTGAAGAAACCTCGCTAAAAAAAAGGAGCCAAAGATGACTGCAAAGAAGAGCAGAACAATGTCGAGCGAGAAACTGGCCGTGCCAATCACGAACTTGTATGTAAAAAAAGAGATAACCAGTTCCGATGCGTAATTATCTATATAAAAAGCCTGTAAAAAACCCATGAACCAATAAAATGCTGTCAGCATGTTCAGGATCAGGATCGACCACTGTTTAATCCTTTCCCCGTAAAGGTTGAAAATATTCAATTTCCGGAGCTGAGGTGAATCGATTCCCAGAACAACAATTCCATTCAGCATGATTATGGCAACATAAAGCATTATTGCACTCAGGGTATTGATAAACACGGCATTGAGTACCATGAAAGTGAGGACAACCCTGCCTGAAAGATTTGAAGCAAGCCCCGTTATGGCAAGGGCCAGATTGAAAACAACAAAGATGAATACAATGCTCTTTAGGAAGCGCGTGTCCATGCTCTTCCTGAGTTTTACAAGCATCATTCCCAGGAGTCCGGCTTCAACAACTGCCACAATCAGGTATATCAACCGGGCAAGTACCAAGTCGGAAACGACAAGTATAATCAACAAATACATCAGGATGATAAAACCGAACCAATAGAGGTATACCTGGTACTTGCGGTCCAGGATTCTGTTGAACAGGTTAAAGAGCGGATAAATGGTGATAAACACAATTAACTCACGAAAGATGTAAGGGCGGTCGGGAAAGATAAACGCAACTGCTAAAAGGGTCAGTAAGGCTGCAGCGCTTAATGGCTTTGAGATAAGGATCAGCAGCATCTCCTTGTAATACTTTCCGTATCCTTCAAGGTTAAGGTGGACCCGTTTCTTTAGAAAGTAAAAAAGTCCCAGGAAAGCTGAAAAAAGCAAGAACGATATGATAATCAAAGACTTGTGAACAACCAGGTAATCGCCAAGTTCGTTTAACTTTACCTTTTTGAAGGTTTGAAGGGCAAGGGTGACGGCATCCGGATAATTCCTTCTGAAATCAACACGAAATAAAGGAACCTGGCCTTTGGCAAATAAATTCAATTCTGTCCGTTTGGTCCGCTCCAGCGTTCTTTGAAGGGCAAGGTCGATCTTTATACTCAGGGTGATGGTCTTTTCAAGGATTTCGATCATCATTTCTGATTTCTTGTCAATCAGGCTCTGCGCCGAATCAATGAAAACAATGGTTGCTGCCAGATTTCGGGTAACGGGACTGTTAAGGGAATCCTTGTGTAACAGAAGTCTGGTGTTTTTCCATACATTCTCTTCCTGATTAAGCATGTTCATCAAATCTTCAAGAGACTGGAGAATCTCTCTAAGCTGATGTTCTTCCTTTGCAATGATCCGCTCTTGCTGCTGCAGAAATATTTTCCTGCTTTCCAGTGTCAGGAGGCTGATCAGGGTATCATTCCGGTCTATTACTTTTAACAGGCTTGCGTTGATCTTTGAGCGGATCAGTTCATTCCTGGCTTTGATCGATTCCAGAGTACCGGCTTTATGTAAGTTGAGAATTGCCTCCCGCGTTTTGGATACCAGCCGGACAGACCTGGTGGGTATTTCGCTCATTTTAAGGACTTCCGGCTGCTGTATCTCCTCATTGGAATGCGCTGGTTCCACTGACTGCCCGAGCGTGGAGCCCAGCATAAAAAGCCCGCAGCCAATGAAACACAGAAATAATCGTATTGCTTTCATTCGAAGAAAATAACTTACAAATATAAGTGGAATATCCTGACTCAGGAATCAGCGTGGTTACTGAACTTCTTGAACATAGCCAAGCAAAGGTATAGTTATTCTTACTTTTATACAAAGAATAAAATCAACACCAATGTCATCATCCTTAGTGGAAGCCATTTCTAAGGCCGCCAGGTTTATACATGTACTGCAAAACAAGTTCAAAAACAACCAACATTTCGTTGCGGAGCCTATGTTGGGTTACCTCTCAATTTCTGACAGTTAATTTTATATCATGGGATTATTAATACATTTACTAATTTTAACCAGACGATTACTTATAATAGCTTGTTTGGGATGCCGTGCCTGAGTAACTTTGGTAAATAATTTAAACAGTACTCATGATCGTAAATTATTTAAGATTTTTCATAGTCGCGCTGACGATGACAGCACTTTTGTCCGGGTGCAGGAAAACCGATAATATCAGCCAGGTTCCCTCTGGGGATAAGACCATGGAACAACTTGTTGTGAGCAACAGTTTCAATTGGTCGACTACTCAGGATGTTACTTTTGAGATTACAGCCAGGGACAATGCCGACCAGCCTCTTTCCGGTGTGCGTTTCAACATCTATACGGCATATCCTGATTCCGGCGGAATATTTCTTTTCAGCGGGAATACTGATAATCAAGGTTTTTTTACTTTAACCCGCTCCCTGCCCGCTTACATGGCGGAGGTGGTGATCACCAATGATTTCATCGGGCTCATCCGTGACATACAGGTGAAAATTCAAGGTAACCAGGTGAAAGCCTCATTCGGAGGAAGAGCCCCGAATCCTGTTTCCCTTAAATCAGCGATGACAGGCGTAAATGTTACCGGCGGTATCACATGGAAATTCATGAGTACCTTTGATGGTAATGGCGTTCCATCAAATCTGCTCCCTTTGAATGATGTTGTAGATCAGCCATTGCTGAATGACCTTAATGCCACTCTTCCCGAAAGAGTGTCGATACTTAATTCTCATCCGGATTTTTTGGCGGATCAGGCTCCGACGAATCTCGATCTGACCCAGGAGGCGGATGTTTGGATCACATACATTACAGAAGGTGCAGGATGGAGAAATTCAATCGGATATTTCACTTTTAACACGAATACCCCCCCCACAAACCCCACAGAGATAGAGATGATTTCAATCATTTTTCCAAATCTTTCAAACACTGGCAGCGGAGGAGGCCTTAACCCCGGAAATAAAGTCTATCTGGGTAAATTCCCTGCCGGAAAATCCGTAGGGTTTGTCGTAATTCAGGACGGATGGCCTAACCATGAAAACTCATTCAACAATGGCAAGGATGTTTACTACTCCATCCCTTCACTTAATCCGGATTATTCGTCTGCCATGAAGAAACACATCATTCTGCTCAGGGATATAAACCGATCAAAATTCACGTTTTCATTCGATGACCAACGACTTTCACAGGGTTCCGACCGCGATTACAATGACGGTATCATGTACCTGACGGTGCAGCCGGTATCAGCGGTAAACACAACCAATATGCCCGTCATCATTACCACACAAGTCGACAGGGATAATGATGGTGTTGTTGATACATTTGATGAATATCCTGACGATGCCACCAAAGCATTCAACAATTATTACCCCGGCAAAACAACCTATGGCTCACTCGCTTTTGAGGATTTGTGGCCGGCAAAAGGTGATTATGATTTTAACGATCTGGTTGTAACCTACCGGTTCAATCAAATCACCAACGGTTTGAATAAGGTTGTGGAAGTAGAGGCAACCCTGATCACAGAAGCCATGGGCGCATATTATCACAATGGATTTGGATTTCAGATTCCAATAAATGCCGCACAGATAGGCATGGTTACAGGAACAAGCCTGTTGCATGGAATTGTATCGGTGAATCCCAATGGCACAGAAGCCCAGCAAACGAAGGCCGTAATCATGGCTTACGATGATGCGTACGACCGCATTCCGCCACCAGGTTCGGGGGTGGGAACAAATACTGAAAAGAATGCACCATACGTTACGCCCGATGTCATGAACGTCAGAATTACCATGACAGAACCCGTTGCCATCGCACTCCTTGGAAGTCCGCCCTATAATCCGTTTATTTTTATTAACGGAAACCGTTCGACAGAGGTTCATCTTCCCGACATGCCGCCGACAGATAAGGCCAGCGTAGCTGATTTTGGCACGGGTGACGACAACAGCAGACCAGCCGAAGGAAGGTATTATAAAACAAAATCAAATTTACCATGGGCCTTGAACCTGGCCGATAAATTTCAATATGTTTATGAGCGGCAACCTGTAAACCAGGGCTACCTGCATTTTAATGAATGGGCCGAAAGCTCAGGTTCGCTCTATCCTGATTGGTTTAAAACCCTGACTTCGGGATACCGCGAAAATTCATTGATCTATACCCATCAATAATCACGCTCTAAAGCACCGACCTTTCCAAGGCCAGTGCTGGGTTCGCCTTCGGTGCCTTTGCGAATGGCAAAGGTTACCATTGCCATTGAAATTCAACACCCCCTTACATGCCAACGAAAACACTTAGTATTGTTATCTCCATATCCATGGCATTAACACTTACCGTTGCAGCGGCACGATAGCACGACCGCCAATTGAGCAGGCTGCCCCGCCAGCATCGCCAGCAGGGAGAACAATAAAAGGAAGAGGTAATTTCACATCCTGTTGCTGTGCAATTTTCGACAGGTAAAGCTTTCCAATTTTCAACTTGCACTTACACATGCGAGTGGACAATCCGGTGCATCTGACTACCTTATGCCGATTTATAACGACCAACCTAATCCGGTCACTTGCATTTCTCGTTGCTGCTGCTGATAATTATTCCATAGTAATCCTGTGATATGAACTGAGGAGTATAACTGCCTCCCGCACTGACAATTGAACTCACAAAGCTTCGTAAATGATTGCGTGAACCACATTCTAAACTATTAAAAACATTGATGACTGTTTCATTTGTCGATTGAGCTGTATATTCTTCCAGGTCTGAAATGTCTAAATCTTCTATTGTTGCGCCGATTTGCAGTGCATTGGACGAGTTGATAGATCCGCTGGTAACAAACTGATTGTAAAAGTTTAAAAGTAACGAATCTGCAAACTGGCCTGCAGGCAAAATGGTGTATTGAATGCCATAAGAGGTCAATACCTGGGCTATTGCATCCATGTGTGATTGTTCGCTGCTTTTAATATTGGTAAACGGATTGATTTGCCATACCTCCCAAAGATAAGTGTACGTGTCCCTGGCTAATTTTTCTTCCTCAAGCATAAAGAGCAATGCATTTTTGTCACTATCCGTAAGTGGCGTTGTTGTGGTAATTTCAGTATCCTTCTTACAGGAAACCAGCAATAAGGTGAATAAACCCATTGCCAGGATTAACGAAATTGGTGCCGTTTGTCTTTTCATTTTCTTTTTTTTTAAGAGGTGGCAATAATTTCCACCGTCCGGCAACAAATTTACGCGCATCTATGCTGCTGAATATTATGATATTTCAATAAAGTTGTACAAGATTTTACACCCGGAACAGCTATGACATGATATTTTGTTCAATAAGCACATCCAATCTTACACGACAACATTGATTGTAAAAGACAGGGTTCGCGATCAGAATCCCAGCGCTGCCATCAACATTGCAAATGAATTGAATTAACCATACAAACTCAAATGAAGAAAGTTCTTATTCTTGGTGGAAAAACCTGGTGTGAGTTACACCTGCTCCAAATGCCTGGAGTGAGTGGCAGCCTGTCCAAATGGCAGTTTAACCTATAAAATTTAGGAATAATGAAAGGTAACTTTGATTCAATAATCAACGATTCCCGCCCCGTTATTGTTGATTTTCATGCCTTGTGGTGCGGCCCTTGTAAAGTCCAGTCACCCATTTTATCAGAAATTGCATCCGAATTCGGGGAGCGTGTCAGGGTAATCAAAATTGATGTGGACCAAAACCCCGCATTGGCACGCAAATACAATATTCAGGGCGTGCCAACAGTGATTTTATTTAAAAACGGAAAGCTGGTATGGCGGCAATCAGGTGTTGCAAGTAAAGGTCAACTGCGTGATATCATTAAACAGCACGTATGATTCATGGCAGTTGGGCTATGGTAAATTTGTGTTTGATTTTAAATTGAGTATTCTGGGATTGCTGTCCCTGTCCATTTTGAGATTGTCCGCTGCCATGTCCGCTGCTACTGCCAGTACCACTGCCACCGCCTCCTCCATGCTTGCCTCCCATTCCTCCGGAACCACCTCCTCCCTGACCCCCGGAATGCTTTCCACCGCCCTGACCCCCTTCTTTGTTTGGCATACCGGATTTGGCACCTTTTCCTTTACTGTTGATTGCAAAACCAAAAGTTGCGTACTTGGCAGTACTCAGATCCTCTTTAAAACAAGCCAAGGGGATAGCCATTTCAAGTACGAGTGAACCTATTGAATCGTAGGCGATTGCGGTTTCAACACCTTTTAACAGCGAGTCAGCCTGGAATATTCCATTCATACTTTCATTGAAACCATCCATTTTAATTGACGCTTTAAAGCTTCGCGGCTGTCGATTGCCTGCTTTTGCATTATTCTCATTGGGTTTAGCGGCTTCATATGGAAAAAAAATCTGACAGAATTCCTTCTTTTTTCCATAAACGGTTACACTGATTCCCAGCCCATCATGCAAAACGTTCATTTGCGCAGACTGCTCCAGTATTTGTATGCAGAAGTATAACCTTGCCGAATCATTTGCTACTGCATAAACAACGTTTGCCTCTGAGTTGTTATAAAACATCCCCGATGGCCAGTCAGCCAACCGGCCATCTATCTTAAAATCCCTATGATAAAAAGAAGGGTATTTATTCTCTCCGGTCTTTGAGCATAAATTATTCCTGCTGAAGGCATCAAAATTTACAAATAATAACGCCGGTAAAATGGATAGAAAGAAAATTTGACGAGTATACATTGATGATTTTTCTGTGGTGCGAAAACAAAGGTAGACATCCTTTCATCTCTGTCCATTATGATATTATAAGAAAGATGTACGAGATTTTATCTTAGCCGAATCACATCCTATTCGCAATGCCCCTGAATGCAAAGGTTTTATGGGAATTCCCTTTACAATCTATTACATGAATGGCAAACTTGTTAATGCAACCAGCAACATCCATACAATGCCACAAGTAAGGTCAATCCTTGATGCACAATTTAATATCAATCAACCTAGTGTCGAACCTTGAATTGGTTTTAAATATGCTGGCAGAAACAACGACAACAAAAATTTCCAAAGGAAAGAAACCGGTAGGTTTTGAAAATAATCAAAAAATTGCCCGACAGGGTGGCACAATTGCAGGCAATACGCGCAAAGCGATCGAGGAAAAATCAGGAAAGAAAATTGTGACCCGTCAAAATGCAAAGCACTGTCACAGAAGAAAAACAAAGAAATCAAAGATCAATAACGCTACACCGCCAAACTGGTAATCGTGCAGTCATTCCACAGGGTCTCCCCTGACTCAGGTCAAGGGCAATGTTGTCTGTATTTTCCACGAAACAGTGTCAATACCTCCTGAATAATTACTCATAACCGTATCAACACAGGAAAAACTACCTAAATTTGTGTATGTTTACAACCTCATTCATCGTTGTTGAACATAGATAAAAATATGAGGTGGCCCCTGCCTTTTTTTCTTCTGTCACATCACCAAACATAGAAACAATATCATAATGCCAACAACCAGTTCGTGAAAAACACCCACAACAAATCCAAACCCGAAACCCTTCGCCAAAAGGCCGAAGCGTTGCTGAAAAATAAATCAGAAACCAAAATACTGGACCTCATTGAGGAGCTGGCTTTTCAAAACGAAGAGAAAGAAAAACGGGCAGCAGAGTTAATCATTGCCAACAAAGAACTGGCACTTCAGCGGGATAATCTGAAAAAAATCGCCAGCCAGTTACCAGGCCTTGTTTACCAATATCTTCAGCGACCCGATGGCACCTCTTGTTTCCCCTATGCCAGCGAGGCCATCAGGGATATATACAGGATAAGCCCCGATGAAGTGCGTGAGGATGCTTCAAAGGTATTTGCAATTGGTCATCCCGATGACTTTGCCGGCGTTGTCGCTTCCATCCGGGAATCGGCACAAAACCTTACACCCTGGCAGCATGAGTATCGGGTGAAGTTTGTTGATGGCACCATTCGCTCACTGTACGGCAATGCCGTGCCGCAGAAGGAGGCGGACGGATCGGTGCTGTGGCATGGCTTTATCACCGACATTACCGAAGAGAACCGACTTAAGGAAGAATTAAAATCAAGCGAAGAACAACGCATCAGTGTTTTGAATAATATTACAGATGTGGTTTGGTCATTATCATGGCCCGATTTGAAGGTTAAATTTATCAGTCAATCGGTGGAACAGATATTTGGCCGATCGGTTCAGGAATTTGTAGAGAACCCTTCTTTATGGGAAAAAATGGTACATCCTGATGATAAGCATATTTCTGACAAAGCTTTTGAACAATTGGCCAAAGAGGGTTCTGCTGTCAGGGAATGCCGCATCGTTCGACCCGATGGAAGCATCGTATGGATAAATGATAAAAGTAAAATCATTGCTGACCAGAACGACAAGCCATTAAGAATTGATGGCGTTTCGCGCGACATTACCGAGCGCAAGCTGGTGGAAGATGAATTACGGATCAAAGAAGAACGTTACCGGCTGCTGGCTGAAAACACCAGGGATGTCGTCTATACCATGAATCTTGACGGTACAATTACTTATGTCAGTCCGGCCGTAGAGCTATTGCGTGGCCTCACGGTGGAGGAGGCCATGAATCAGCCGCTTGACAAAATACTCACACCTGATTCTCAGGCCATCAGCATAGGCTATGTGCAGCAATTATGCGCTGCCATTGAATCTGGCTCGCCTTTGCCTATGTTTCACGGAGAGCTGGAGTATTATCGTAAAGACATGTCTACATTGATGACAGAATCTTATACTTATCCGGTACCTGGAATTGATGGCAGATCAATAACCATGCTAGGTGTAACCCGTGATATTACTGAGCGCAAGAAGGCGGAAACCGCACTCTTTAAAGCAAAAGAAGATGCCGAAGTTGCCAATAAGGCAAAGAGTACATTCCTGGCAAATATGTCGCATGAAATCAGAACACCGCTGAATGCAATCATTGGGTTTTCGCAACTGATGAACCGGGAAAAATTATTGACAGATACGCAGAAAGAATATAATACCACTATCTATAGGGCCGGCGAACATCTGCTGAAGCTTATCAACGACATTCTCGAATTGTCGAAAATAGAAGCTGGCCGCGCAGAGTTAAAACCGGAGAATTTTGATCTGCATGCTCTTTTGAACGACATCCTGATGATGTTCAAAGAACAGGCCCTGTCCAAACAGTTGAAGTTAATTGTTGAGACCTCTGGTGATCTTCCTCATCATGTCATTGCAGATGACCATAAATTACGCCAGATACTGATCAATCTGATCGGAAATGCAATAAAATTCACCGACCTTGGCAGTATTGTCGTACGAGCAAGGATTGATAATTGGCACAAGGAGACAAGCTGCCTGATTATTGAAATTCAGGATTCAGGCCCCGGAATGTCTGAGGACGAACTGGGAAAACTCTTCAGGCAGTTTGAACAAACAACAGCCGGCATCAACAGCGCCAGAGGAACAGGCCTGGGGCTTGCACTGAGCCGCGAACTGGCCATATTAATGGGTGGAAATATCACCGTTACAAGCGAAGCAGGGAAAGGTTCGGTCTTTACCATCAATGTGGAAATCAAAGTGGGGGAACCCGAAGTTCGTGAAGCTTCCGTTACCAAACGCGTGACAGGCATTGATAACCCGAAGGATGTTTATCGCGTGCTGGTGGTTGATGATAAAAAAGAGAACAGGGATGTAATGGGCAGTTTTCTCAGGATGGTCGGTTTCGAAACAACAGAAGCGGTTGACGGGAAAGATGCCATTGCGAAGTTTGAGCAGTGGAACCCGCACCTGATCCTGATGGATATGCGAATGCCCGTGATGGATGGCTATGAGGCAACCCGCCGCATCAAATCAACTGAAAAAGGGAAACAAACGCCGATTATCGCGGTAACCGCCAGCTCGCTTGAAGATGAGAAAAAAAATGTGTTAAAACTTGACATACAGGGCTATATTCCCAAACCTTTCCATGAAAATGAGTTATTTGAAACCATTGGAAGGGTTCTTGGCATTAACTATCTCTACGAAGAAGAAACAACGGCCAACGCCCTTTCCAGGTATCTGAATAACGATGAAATCGTTGATGAGGATATTGCAAAACTGCCGGAGGAGGTGGTATTACAAATGAAGCACGCAGTTGAAACTGCCGATTTTCACCTCCTTACAGCGTACATTGAGCGCATTGAAAAAGATTATCCGGAACTCTCCAGGCACCTGATGGCCCAGGCAACCGATTTCAATTATGTTTATCTGTTGCAGGTATTAAAAAAAAGAAAAAATGAAAGATAATACCCTGAACAACCGGTTCACTCCCAACATCCTCATGGTTGATGATGTTGGTACCAATCTCAAATTACTTGATGATATATTAAATCCCGAAGGGTATAAAACACGACCTGTTCCTAATGGGGAATTGGCATTGATTGCTGCCGAAAAAGAGAAGCCTGACCTGATCCTGCTCGACATCATGATGCCGGGAATTGATGGATTTGAAATTTGCCGACGGTTAAAAGAAAATCCCGGTTTAAGCGATATACCGATTATTTTTATCAGTGCGCTGGGCGACACCGATAATATCGTCAAGGCATTGACCGCGGGCGGAGTCGATTACATCAATAAGCCTTTTCAGGCAGAAGAGGTTAAAGCCCGGGTTCGCACACATCTTAAATTGCACCGGCAAAGCAAAGAACTCCGGGAACTTAATGCCACGAAGGATAAATTCTTCTCTATCATCGCCCACGACCTGCGTGGCCCTTTCAGCGGATTTTTAGGATTGTCTAAATTATTGGCCGAAGAATTGCCAGGCCTGACCCAGAAGGAGATTCAAAAGATGTCAGGAAGCATGAGAGACTCCGCAACCAATCTGTTCAACCTGCTCGAAAACCTGCTGGAGTGGTCGCGGATGCAACAGGGCGGCATTATCTTTAATCCTGAGTCAATCTGGTTGATGTCCATAATGAATGACAGCATGAGCCCGGTAATGGATTCGGCTGATAAAAAAGGGGTTGAGATCAGATACGAGATCCATGCCGATCTGGAAGTTTTTGCTGATGCGTATATGCTGGCTTCAACCATCCGCAACCTGGCCTCCAATGCCGTTAAGTTCACACGCAAGGGCGGGAAGATCACCATTGCAGCAAAAACGGTTCCTGGTAATTTAGTCGAATTCTCAGTAAGGGACACAGGCATTGGGATGAACCCTGAAATGGTTGCCGATCTTTTCCGGATTGATGTTCAAAATAACCGCAGAGGCACCGAAAATGAACCCAGCAGCGGTTTGGGATTACTCCTGAGCAAAGACTTCGTTGAAAAGCACCAAGGCCAAATATGGGTTGATAGCGAGGAAGAGAAAGGAAGTACTTTCTACTTTACGTTGCCAGGTGATCCACGTGTGCGGAGTTTTGAAGCCATGACTGAACAAGGTCATTTGATGGCATAAAGCACCTTTCCCGACTTTAACACATCATGAATGAATGTAAATTTTCGTTCTTTGTCCTTTGCAATTTCAGATGGGGTGTAAACAAGGATATCCATCGGAATAAGAATATCCCTCAGGGCCTTGCGCAAACCTGCCGCACGGTTTAACGGGTTTTCATTCGTCTGCTTCACAAGTAAAAGATCCAGATCACTTCCTTCATGTGCGTTTCCGCTGGCATATGAACCAAAGAGGACAACCATTTCAGGTTGATAGAAGTCAACAATCCTTGATATAACATGATCCATTTCCAGCTGAGATACCATTTAATCCTATTTTCTTTTTAAAAATAAACAATAAAACCGAAATCGAATCCCCGATACCTTTGAATATTTAAATTAACTTTACTCTATTCAAATACTGCCACCTGGAACTGTCCACATCATCACAACTCCAGGAGGCTTATGACATTGTATATTCCATTTGTCAACTCGTGTAAAAACTAAAAATATTCAAATGAAAACAACATTTACATTTTACTTGCCATCAGTCTGTGTTTAGTCTCGGTTGCGCAGATTCAGCCACATTTCACAAAAGGAAAGAACTACAATGTTAAAACGGTTTTACCGAAACCTGTTTTAAACGATCATCTTTTCGGGACTTTCCAACCGAGTAAAACTGTGCTCAGTAAATCGGCGCTTTCGGATATTACAACCATGCAAACCTTTTATGATACGCAAACAAATCGAAGTACCTCCGAGCGGATATACCTTTATCCTGACGGGACCATTGGCGTTTGTGGAATGATCGCTCACGACTCAAATTATACAGATCGCGGTACCGGTTATAACTATTTCAATGGAACGGCGTGGGGGCCTGCACCGGCTGCCAGGACAGAATCGGTCAGAACAGGCTGGCCCTGCATAGCTCCCTGCGGAACCGGGGAGATTACGATAGCACATTGGGGAGGCCATGGTCTTGTGGTCATGAAACGACCGAATAAAGGGACCGGGGCATGGACCGAAAGCTACATTGACCCGCCTGCCGGTGTCACCACAATATTTTTTCCAAGGATGGTTACCAGTGGTGTAAATCGTCAGACGGTCCATCTGATCTGCTCTACTGCAGATACAGTAAGCGGGGGAACACTCTATAACGGACTCGATGGTGCCCTCCTCTACAACCGCTCACTCGATGGTGGTCTTACCTGGGAGGAATGGCGACAACTTGATGGTTTGACCTCTGCAAATTATAAATATTTTGAAGGAGATGGTTTTGTTTTTGCCGAACCCAGGGGTGATACCATTGCCTTTGCCTACGGGGGTGAATGGCTTGATTTTGGCTACCTTAAGTCAACCGATAATGGCGCAACATGGACAAGAAGCCTGGTTTGGGAAAATCCGTGGGTTCTTTACAATGGTCCATTCCCGGCTGATGCATTCTTTTCAACAGACGGTAATATCGCTGCAGCGCTCGATCATAACGGTAAACTTCACCTTGTAACTGGATTGTCAAGGACATCAAAAAACGCTGCCGGAGAAATTATTGTCTATCCATGGACCGATGGTCTTTTGTACTGGAATGAGAACATGCCGCAATGGCAACAAGTACTGGATCCGAATACCCTGTAAGAGAATGGTACATGCATTGGCTGGGTTCAGGATACAGCTGTCTTTAATGCCGACAGTTCCAGTCTGGCGTTTTATATGAGCAGCATGAGCAGCCAGCCATCGATGGTGATCGATGACCTTCACCAGATCTTTGTTATCTGGTCGGGTGTTACAAATGACCGGGATGAGGATAATCAAATGTACAGGAAAATCTTTGCCAGGGCTTCCACGACAGGGGGGACAACATGGAACGACACCATAGCCCTGATCACTCCCGGAGCTGAATATGAATTTACCGAAACTGCATTCTCAATGACTTCCCCTACTTCCAACGATAAATTGCAGATAGCAATTCAAACCGACTCTTTGGCTGGTACCTATAACTTTACGCTTGTTGGACATCCCAGCCAAAGCAGGCTTACCAAAAATAATATTACCTTCCTGAACCCGTCCAAATCCAGTATCCTTCACCCCAATACAGCCATTGAAGAGAAGAAGGAATCTGTTATAAAAGCAAGTTTATATCCAAATCCCTTAACTGATCAGGGAAAACTAAAGTTCATCATACAGGAAAGCGGGAGGCTGATCATTGAAGTAACCAATGTTTTCGGCCAACGGGTGATGTTTGAAGACCAGGGATTTTTTAGCAGCGGAGCTCATCAGGTGACCCTGGATGCCTCAGGCTTGCACCCCGGATTATATTTTTACACGCTGCGCCTGAATGCCATTGAATTTACAGGTAAGATGGTGGTAAACAGGTAGGGACAACATTGACCACCTTGATTTACTGACAATCTGCAACCTGCGATAATCAGATTATTCCGGCGAAGCATGTACAATACAAGCGCTTTTTCCATGAGATGGCCTGACGGCTATCCGTCCGGGTTGATCATGGTGCCGAAGTATCCTTTGACAACGGGTGGCGATCCTTTTACAGAGACCAGCTTCAGATGGTTGATGCCATTGATGTACCGGATCGGGTAGAGGTATGAAACCCTTTTGATTCCGGGAAATCGCATCAATCCTTCTGCCTTATTTTCCAGGACCAGGTTATCTGTTTCCAGGAGGTCAAAGATCTCGCTCCATAGCGGCTCCCAGCGAGGCTGCCCAAAATTTTTCATAAACATCTCCATGCCCAAGGCAGGCATTATTTCGCTGCCAATGTGAATATTGTATGTTGTCTTGTCGAATTTTGAAGCATACCTGCCCGTCAGGTCTTCCACCTGACCGACCTCTCCTGCCCACCCGATATCCTTTAAATACCTGGCAATATGGGTTGCTTTAATGCCGCTTAAGAGACACCTGACCGCTTCGGCCTTGCGGGGGATCATAAAGCCTGTCTGGTAGATCTTTGCCCCTGTGGGAAGGGCTTCATAGCACATTTTAAGGTTTCCGGACAGATTTGAGGGAAACGGGATCCCAAAAAGGATCCGGTACATTTCATCCAGCACCTGTATCATGGAAAGCCGCTGAGCTTCGGCAGAATCCCCGCTTTCGGTGATCTTGAAAAAAATACTGGGGACCTTGTTGAAGGAGGTGACATGGTAATCGAATTCAAGCCAGAAAAGTTCAAGTTTTTCCTCCAGGATTGAACCGGGCTCGGTCCAGGCGGCAAAGAGCGCTGACAGCCTTGTCCACACCGGGTCTTGAAGCAGCATGGGTGAGAGCCTGGCAATTTTGCTCTTTCCGCCGAAAATGGCCGGCCCTTCGCCCTTTTTCCTGATCTGCATGAAAAAATCACAGGTTGCCTGAGGATCGCCCAGGCGGGTTTCAAAACCAAAGTCGGCCCCGGCGTCAAACGGGAAGAGCGAACAGAGATCCCTGATGGCCGGCACCTGCACGGAGGCAAGCAATGTGTTTGAAATCCTGTCCTGAACAGCAAGAAAATGGCTGAAAAAGGAATAGTTCATGACCTGGCATTTATTTGCATGCAAATGAACATAAAAAACCGCTTTTACAACAATTGTTTATTTAATCTAATTGCACGCAACCATACCAACATGACTACCAGAAATGAACTCGAAAAAATTTTAAGATTTGCATTTGTAGCAATCTTACATTTCCATGCGATGCTAAACCGAGTGAGCCCAGATTCACAATTATTATCCTTACATTTACATCCAACTTTTCATATATTCACCATACTTAAAGAAAGCCCAAGCATATGGAACAACGCAAACATCTCGAACAGCAGATCATCGAAAAAGCAATGAAAGATGAGTCTTTCCGTATACAACTCATTGAAGACCCCAAATTCATTCTGGAACAAGAGATGGGAATTATAATCCCTGACACCTTCAACATTAAACTCCTGGAGGAAGATGCACAAACATTTTACCTCGTCCTTCCTGCAAAAATTAATCCTGGTAGTGAGGATGAACTCACTGAGGCAGACCTAGAAATGGTTTCCGGAGGATGGGAAGGTATGGGTAATACCGAACAAAACACCTGTCCTCCCAGTGAATGCTTTCACTGAGGATCATCTGTCTCAACCATGTATTCAATTCATGTGTTGCGTAAAGAAAAAACGAGCCTCCCGGAGTCACATTGCCACAGTTTATTAAAAATGTGATCGTTATTCGTTCATCGGGGTTCTGATCTCATGGCTCATGCTGGCAAGAAATGCTGATTTCAGGCGGTGTCCATAACCGCCAAAATATTTGCAAATTATCGAAACAAAATCAGGCAAAGACTTTATTGAAAAGCACGGCGGCAAAATTTGGGTTGAGAGCGAAGTAAGAGACGGCAGTACTTTCTATATCAGTTGAAGCAATAGATTATATCGGGAATTCTCAGACAGTCATCAGGACTGGTTGTTTTCAAACAAAACAACAATACAATGCTAACCAGCAGTTCATGAAAAACACCCATAACAAATCCGCATCCGAAATCCTGCGCCAAAAGGCGGAAGAGTTGCTGAAATTGAAACCTTCAGGATTAGGCTCGCATAGAGATGGAATTGATCTTTGATCCTGAAATCTCGCTGAAAATAATCAAGGTTATTGAAAAGATCTTAACCTTGCCACTACTTCTTGTATATAACATCCCGAAACCTGAATATTCACCATGGAACTCCGTGGATACTTTCAGGATTTTCAGCATATCCTTTTCAGGCAGAGGAAGATCAATAAGCGATCGGAAATTTTCAATGATGAGTGGTAACCCCATCCAAAGCATATACAGCGATAGTATAACCGACAATATTGGATCTATGCGAACGCTTAACGCATCGAGCCGGGCAACCGACAAAATGTATCCCGGAAGAAATGCTGAAAAGAAAAACAAATCACACATCCCAGTTTGCCTGGTCCATACGGAAACATGAATTGGTTTTCTTTAGCCATGATTCGAATGGAAACTAATGTAAAAAGTTTTACAATAATGGACGCAGCTATCCCTATGAAGTTAATTAACAAGCTTACTGAACCAGTGAGTATCGAAAATACTATAAATAAAGGGTTGACTACCAGCATGCTGTGAAAACCCATTTCACTGATCCTTTTTAAATCCTTCAATTCATTCATCTTGTCGTTTACACTAATAATGTCATTCGAAAAATGTAATTCGTAATTTAATTGGATTTCATGTTGTTTCAGAAACATATTGGCAGCGGTTATTTGATCACATGCCCTACCATTTCCATCCAACGTTCCGCAATGTCAGCAGGTGTAATATAAATCAAAATCTGTCGCGAAATTACCTTCCAAAATTTTATATCTGCAAGGCCAAGCGCTTCGTGCCGCTTCTTTTTTTTGAAATTTTTATTGTTTATAACATTAAAATATATGACTACATTTAGCGCGCTCATGTATCAGATAAAAAATGTTAAGGTAATTCTAATGAAACTTTTGGATGCTCGATTGATTATCAGAATGATAATTGAGCATGGTTAGGTTCACTTTTAAATGTTATTTAGAAAGGCTTTCTGAATCCAGAGGAGTGCAATCTATTGTAGTCCAATAATTTGTAGATACGTTCAACCCATGGAAGTTCACATTAAATCCATAGTTTGGAACTGGAATAGCATATCGGGCGCTGCAGGAGCTTATATTTGAAAAATCATTGAATTATGAAAAAAAAATACTTATTGCTCATTGGATTACTGCTCAACAGCAGTTTCCTTTTCTCGCAGGTGGGTGTCAACACCGATGGCAGCAACCCTGATCCTTCGGCTATCCTGGATGCCAAATCCACAGAAAAGGGTTTTCTGCCGCCCCGTATGACCTTTGCCGAAATGAGCGCCATTTCAAGCCCGGCATCAGGCTTAATGGTCTATTGTATCAATTGCGGTACGAATGGTTCAGGAAGGATGGCGATATTTACGAATGGTATGTGGTTTATTTTAAAAACCAATTGCCTGGCGCTGGGTTCTCCGGTAACCGGCGTTCATATACCCTCTTCTAATCAGATTACCTGGAACTGGAACGCGGTTGCAGGGGCCACCGGCTACAAGTGGAGCGCCACAAACAATTATGCTACAGCCATTGATATGGGAACAGCCGTCACGAAGACCGAAACGGGGTTGGCCTGCCTCACGGCCTACACCCGCTATGTTTGGGCATACAGTTCGTGCGGCACGTCCTCCCCCACCACGCTGAGCCAGAGCACCACAGCTAATCCTCCTGCCAGTCCAATTACCGGAACCCACGTTGCCGGTCCCACGCAGATTGTCTGGAACTGGAACGCCGTTGAAGGAGCCGCCGGCTACAAATGGAA
Organism: uncultured Bacteroidales bacterium; assembly: GCA_903885595.1. Lineage (GTDB taxonomy): Bacteria > Bacteroidota > Bacteroidia > Bacteroidales > FEN-979 > CAIVAT01. The sequence goes on along the minus strand of CAISJJ010000164.1, from coordinate 1,492 downwards.
CACCACCAACGATTTTACCACTGCTACCGACATGGAAACAGCCACCACCAAGACCGAAACGGGACTGGCCTGCCTAACGGCTTACACCCGCTATGTTTGGGCATACAGTTCGTGCGGCACCTCCGCCCCCACCACGCTAAGCCAGAGCACCACAGCTAATCCTCCTGCCAGTCCTGTGGCCGCAACTCACGTTGCCGGTCCCACACAGGTTGTCTGGAATTGGAACGCCGTTGAAGGGGCCACGGGTTATAAATGGAATACTGTAAATGATTACAATACTTCGACTGATATGTTCGCCACAACGACTAAAACCGAAACCGGCTTGTCGTGCATTACACCGTACACGCGGTATGTATGGGCCTATAACGCCTGCGGTATTTCAACGGCCACAACCCTTACCCAAACGACCTCTGCCTGTAATCCCTGCGGAGCTTCCATTACAATCAACCATGCAGCAGGAGCAGTAGCTCCGGTTACCAAAACAGTTACCTACGGCACGGAAACCAATATTCCCGGCGAAACCTCGAAATGCTGGATCACTTCTAACCTTGGAGCCGACCACCAGGCTTCAGCTGTTAGCGATGCAACGGAAGCTTCAGCGGGTTGGTACTGGCAATTTAACCGTAAACAAGGCTATAAGCATGATGGTACAACCCGCACCCCTAACAGTGCCTGGAACAGCAATATCAATGAAAATTCTGATTGGACGGTGGCGAACGATCCATGTACCATCGAACTTGGAAGCGGCTGGCGCATTCCAACTTCCACAGAATGGACCAATGTAGATGCAAGTGGAAACTGGACCAACTGGAACGGCCCCTGGAACTCTTTATTAAAAATGCACGCCGCCGGGAGCCTCAACTACCTCGGTGGTTCGCTGTACAGTCGCGGCTCAAGCGGCAGCTACTGGAGTAGTACGCAGAATAATGCCACCTACGGCGGGTACCTGTACTTTTGGAGTAGCTACTGCTTCATGAACACCAACAGCAAGGCGAACGGCTTTACTGCCCGCTGCGTGCAAGATGCCGATTGTTTACCCCCTCCGGTAACTGGCGTCCATAACCCCTCATCCGATCAGATTATCTGGAACTGGAATATCGTTGAAGGAGCCGTCGGCTACAAGTGGAACACCACAAACGATTTTACCACTGCTACCGACATGGGTACGGTCACTACGAAGACCGAAACGGGACTGGCGTGTCTCACGGCTTACACCCGCTATGTTTGGGCATACAGTTCGTGCGGCACCTCCGCCCCCACCACGCTGAGCCAGAGTACCACAGCCGATTCTCCTGCCAGTCCTGTGGCCGGCACGCACGTTGCCGGTTCCACACAGGTCGTCTGGAATTGGAATGCAGTTGAAGGGGCCACCGGGTATAAATGGAATACAGTTAATGATTACAATACGGCGACTGATATGTTCGCCGCAACGACTAAAACCGAAACCGGCTTGTCGTGCAGTACGCCGTACACGCGGTATGTATGGGCCTAT
>CAISJJ010000163.1 GCA_903885595.1 uncultured Bacteroidales bacterium | reverse complement strand
TTTCGTCCCGCGTCCCGTCTTTCGTCCCGCGTCCCGTCTTTCGTCCCGTGTCCCGTTTTACGTCCCGCGTCCCGTTTTACAGCCGGACACCGACAATCCCTCCGATCCACATCTGGATGGATGCGTTTTCAGTAGAGGTGAAATAGAAATCGTAGGGGGAGAGTCCCCGGGATGTTGCGCTGGGCTGGTCTTTTGGAAAAAGAAAAAAATTATAGGCAGGCCCGGCGAAGATTGCGAAGTGACGGGCGAAACGATACTCAAGCGCCGGGTTAAATTTCAGCAGTAATCCATGGTAAACGGTATCGGTGGGGTGATAGACAAAACCGGCAGACGCATCGATGTTCATAGACAGTTTTTTCTTCAGGGTAAAGATTGTCCCGATTCCGTATGAACCATGTATTTTGTAATCGCTGCCCATTCCGAATTGTACGAAATTGTAAAATGTTTTTGTTCCGGATTTAAATGCGACATTTCCATAAAATATCTCATTTCCTGAAAGTTCGAAGAGATGGTATCCTTCCAGGACATAACTGAAAAGACCAATTGGCACACCTGTTTCAATGGTATTGGAAACATTGATCAGACCAAGCTGTAATCCATGCACGAATGTGGCGTAATTTATCAATCCGGCAATCTGTACCCCGCTGTTGTGCCTGCTGGCAATGTTAACCAGTCCGGCAATTTGCAATCCATCCATGTTCCGTCCGAAGTTGAACAACCCTGAGATCTGTACCTTTTTAACATCCATCAGGGTAAGATTCATCAAACCGGCGATCTGATAGCCATCGCAGTTGTGTGTGACCACATTGGCCAGCCCTGCTACCTGGGCTCCTTTTATCTGCCCGGTGAGAACGTTGGTCAGACCGCCGAACTGCATTCCGATGATCGTATCGGGTGCATAATTGAAAAGTCCGCCAATCTGAACGCCATCGAATTTTCCAAGATCGAAATTGAACAATCCCCCGATCTGCCAGCCCTTGCCTTCTCCCCCCACGATATTTCCCAATCCCCCGATTTGAACTCCCCGGATCTGGTTGCGTGTAATATTCAGTAATCCCCCGATTTCGATCCCTTTAAGTCCGCCGGTGTAACCTGCAAGCAGATTCAGCGAAAACCTGTTGGTGATTGATCCGGTTACTTTCCAGTTTGTCCCGATATAGGGAATTATGGATGCCTGGAAGGTGCGGGAGGTCCTGACTTCGAGGTTTTGTGCATTGACCATGGACTCCCGCGGTACAAGCCAGTTTACGATACCCATGCTGTCGGTCCCGCTGATCTTAAGCGATCCCGGAAGTACATTTACCCTGGTAAGTCCACCATACAATGGCCTGAGTAGCAGGTCAACCTTTTGGTTTACAACCTGCCTGATGAATATGATGGTGTCACTGTAACCTGATTTGCTGAATGATAGGCTCCGGATCTTCTTCCCCGAAGGCATGACCAGTTTATAGGTTCCGTTTCCGGCAGAAATGGCTGACCGTTTGTTGTCGACCTCGAAAATTGTGGCATCTTCCAAAGGTCTGTGGCTGTTGGCATCCAGGAGGGTTCCTGATACAGTGAAATCGGGAAATGGTTTTTTTTCCTGTGCCCCCGATCTGTTTCGTGTGAGGATCACATGGTTTCCAACCTCAAGTGGACGAACATCTTTGCCCAGCATCTCCCTGAGCAAGCTATTTACCGTAGCATCTTTGGCTTTCAGGGAGACCTGCTTATTCCCGGGAATCAGGTCGGCATCATAGGAAAATCGGAAATTGGCAGCCTTGCCGATCTCATTTAGGGCAACCTCAAGGCTGCAGGAAGGCAGGTCGACCGAAACTTTCCGCGAAAGGTAGCTTGACTGGCCATAGGAATGGAAACCGAAAATCCCTGGCAATGTAAAGATGACCCCGATGATAATTATAGTCTTTGCCGCATTGCCTTCTAAACATACCATATATTCAAAAATTACCCGGGCTTAATTTTGCCCGCTTCCACATCCATTTCCTGTCAGAAGATAGGTTTCTCCCCGGGTTTCAAGGCTCAGTCCAAAGGATTCGGAAATTACTAAAAGAATCCTGCTGATTGGTTCATCGACAAAAGAGGCTGTAAGTCTGCATTCCAGGATCTCCGGGTTGCTGACTGTAATTGAAACCGCATAATATTTGTTCAGTATGGTGAGTACTTCCCTCAATGCGGTCCCTCTGAAGTCCAGGCTGCGATTAGCCCAGAAGATGTTATCGGGAGCCGCAGTACCGGACAGTACCGGCCGGGTGCTTCCGGCCTCTAAAACCCCGGTTTCTCCAGGGGCAAGGATAACAGAAGCAGTGTCACCCGATTTTATATCAACTGTAAAAAGCATCACACTTCCCTCAGCAACAGTCACCTCCACCACCCTGACAGGGTCCCATCCTGACGGGGTCCCACCATGGCGTGATGGCTGTGTTTGGGCTTTCACACTGAAAGAGGTGCCTAATACCCGGATTCGGGCGAGCCCTGCATCGACCACAAATGGATGCGCTGCATCGTGTTTTACTTCGAAAAAGGCTTCACCGGTAAGCTTTACGGTTCGTTGGTCCTTGCTGAATTTATCCGGATAAACCAGTTTTGAATCCCTGTTTAGTGTTATTTTGGATCCATCGGGCAAGGTATCATGCAGAATCCTGTTTTCACCGGAAAGCACGATCTCATTCACGGGCTTTAAAAACTGCCAGTACAGGCTGTAAATACCAATCAGAAGGATAATCATGGCTGCAGCACGGAAAATGTAACGGGCATAAAGCAATCGGATCATCTTTCTACTGCGGTGCAGACCGGGTTCTCCGGAACTGATCATAACCGTTTTTTCATAGGGTTTCCTCATGCCAGACAGAGTCATTAATTCTGAACTTTGCGACTCTTGTGATGCGGTAAGCTTACCTGACGAGGGGTTCATATCTGCCACCGGCTCCTGGTCTGCCCTGGTCATCCGGTCTTCCATTTTCATCCAGGCAGCTTCCATATCCACAGCAACCGGGGCTGGTGAGATCCTGCCCGTTTCAAGCCATAGCGACTCCATCTGGTCCAGGATCTTCCTGTTCCCGCTGTCTGCATTCAGCCATGCTTCAACCGAAACCTTCAAGGTCTCGTCTGCATTTCCCTGTAAGTACTGAAGCAGTAAATTTTCGTCTATATCCTGCCGGTTTTGGTTCATAGTCCTGTTAAATGATGACAACCCGGGAGACCGATACCCCCACTACTTTAAAAATTATTTTCACTTGTCCGCCTGTCCGCCTTTTACCCAATTACACCTCCCCCTCAGAACAAATCAAAAAAGAACAACAACAGCCAGGGCAGGTAATCAGAGAGCTCGTCCCTTAATGTTTTAAGTGCTTTCCCCATCTGGTTCTCAACCGTTTTTACCGAGATCTCGAGTTTTTCTGCGATCTGGTTGTACGACAAACCATCGTACCGGCTCAGGATAAAAACTTTACGCCTTTCCACCGGTAAACGATCGATGGCTTCCCTGATCCTTTCCTCAAGCTCCGAAATGATCATCTCGTCCTCCTGTGAACGTTGGCTGTCAACATCCTCCCGTTCACGAAATGATTTGTATTCATCACGGATATGGATATGTTTCAGCACATTCAGACATCCATTGTGCACTGACCTGTAAAGGTAGCTCTTCAGGGATGAATTGATGACCAGCGATTCCCTTCCGGTCCAAAGCCTGAACATCATCTCCTGAACAACCTCTTCAGATGCATCGATATCTTTAAGAAAGCCATTCGCATAGGAGCATAACGCACTGTAATGAGTTCTGAAAAGCGCCTCAAAATCGGCACGGGTCCTTATTTGTAACGGATTTTCCGAAATGGTTGCTGTTTCCACCCGTTTCTTGTTTCTGCGAATGCAAACCTACAAAAAGGATTGCAAAAAAGCGAAAGGAAGAAGAACGGTCATTTTGACCGGGATTTGCAATAATATCGTAACTTTGCAGCCTAAATTTATCAGCTATGCCTATTGAAATCAGTTTTACAGGAAATAAAAAAGTTGATGCCATTATCAATGGTTTTACTGTAAAAACAGATCAGTCATTTAAATCCGGTGGTGACAATACGGCTCCGGAGCCATTCAGCCTGTTCATTGCCTCCCTGGGTACCTGTGCCGGAATTTATGTGAAGAGTTTCTGCGACCAGCGTGGAATCGACACCTCAGCCATTCATATGGTAATGGATTACAATTATGATCCGATACAGAAGATGATCACGAAATTCATCATGCACATCCATGTTCCTGCCGGTTTTCCGGATCAATATGAAACTGCTGTCATCAAAACCGCCTCTTTATGTACCGTGAAACGTCACCTGAGTGATAAAATCGAAAACGAAATCATCATTATCCGCGACTAATAGCAGCGGCTTGTTCAAGGGTATTGTCCAGCCGATCAGTCCTATTGCCATTCCACCAAATAAACATACAAAATTTTATGCAACACAAACCATCCGGATTTAATTCCAAACTCGTTCATGGAGCCGGCGCCAAAGACCCATTGGGTAGTGTTATCACACCCATATATCAGACATCAACTTTTGCTTTTAAAAGCGCCGATCATGGTGCAGCCTGCTTTGCAGGAGAGAGCGATGGCTATATTTACACCCGCATCGGGAACCCGACTATCCGCGATCTGGAAAAGACGATTGCCGAGCTCGAACACGGATTCGACGGGGTGGCCTGCTCCTCGGGGATGGGAGCTGTAACTACTGTTTATATGGCATACCTTGGCGCCGGAAAGCATATTCTCAGCCACAATGCCGTGTATGGACCTGCCCGTGGCATTATTGAAGGCGCTTTCAAAAAATTCGGAGTTGAATCGACTTATATCGACACCACCGATCTTGAACGGGTTCGGCAAGCCATTCGTCCGAATACTGCACTGATTTACCTAGAAACCCCGGCCAATCCCACCATCGGGATCTCCGATATACCTGCCATTTGTGAGATTGCACATCAGCATAATATTCCGGTTTGCGTTGACAATACCTTCTGCAGTCCCTATCTTCAGAACCCTCTTGATATGGGCGCCGATATCGTGCTGCACTCGCTCACCAAATTCATCAATGGTCATGCTGACATCGTTGGTGGGGTGGTTGTGACAAAGACAGAAGCTGATTATAAAAAAGTTCGTCCAATCATGGTCGCGATGGGTTGCAATATGGACCCGCACCAGGCATTTCTGACCCGCCGTGGACTGAAAACGATGGGCATCCGGATTGACCGGGCTCAGGAGAACGCCATGAAGGTGGCGCAATTTCTGGAGTCGCACCCTAAGGTTGAATGGATAGTTTATCCCGGGTTGAAATCTCACCCGCAGTACGATCTAGGCAAACGTTTAATGCGCGGCCCGGGTGCCATGATGAGTTTCGGGCTGAAGGGCGGACTGGAAGCAGGAAAGACACTCATGGACCACGTCAGCCTTTGTGTATTGGCTGTTTCGCTGGGTGGTATTGAAACCCTCATTCAGCATCCAGCCTCGATGACCCATAGTAAATTGTCGGCTGCCGCCAAAAAAGAGGGGGGCATTAGTGATGAACTTGTCCGGCTTTCGGTTGGAATTGAAGAAGCGGAAGATATAATTGCAGATCTCCAACAAGCGCTGGCAGCGATTAATTAAAAATTAAAAATTAAAAATTACGGGTCAGTTTGTGTTTTAATAAATACATTCCATTGATGTGATTACGTAATATTAAATCAATGACATCTCTCTCCCGGAATAGGTACTTATTGCTCTTTTTAATTTTTAATTTTTCATTTTTAATTTTTCATTCGGTTTTCGCTCAGCGTGTTGCTGTTGTTCTTTCAGGTGGTGCGGCCAAGGGGGGGGCACATATCGGTGTATTGCGTGCCCTGGAAGAAAATCAAATTCCGATAAACTATATTGTGGGAACCTCCATCGGCGCTATTGTCGGAGGCATGTATGCCAGCGGTTATTCACCGGATGAGATTGAAAAGCTGATGGCCTCCGATGCTTTTCAGCGCTGGGCCTCCGGGGTTATGGACGACAGGTACGTGTATTATTACCGCAAGGAAGACCCCAATGCATCCTGGATTTCAACTAGTTTTAACTTTACAAAGAAGATTACGAAGCTGTTGCCCTCGCAGCTTATTAAAACCCATGAGATAGATTTTCAGTTCATGAAGTTACTTGCCCCGGCCAATGCCGTTGCGCTGGGTGATTTTAACAAACTGATGATCCCATTCCGATGCGTGGTGACCGATATTGATACCTCAACCCAGATGGTATTGAGTTCGGGAGATTTGAGCACGGCCATTCGTGGATCAATGAGCCTGCCGCTCATTTTCAACCCGGTTGTGATTGACAAAAAACTGGTATTTGATGGTGGCATGTATAACAACTTCCCCTGTGATGTGGCCATGCACGATTTTAAGCCTGATGTAATTATCGGCAGCCGTGTCGCACAGCGTTATCAGAAGCCCGACCGCGATGATGTTGTCGCACAATTGCTCACCATGCTGATGGAAAGGCAGAGCGATACTATTACTTACGCCAATTCAGTGATGATCCTGCCGAAGATACCATCGGTGAACCTGCTTGATTTCTCTAAAACATCAGAATTGGCCGATAGCGGATACCTGGCCACCTTGCGCAAGATTGTAGATATCAGGAAATTGGTCCACGACAGTGTCAGTACAGAGATGATAAGCCGGCGACGGGAGGCTTTCAACAAACAAAAACCCGAATTGCGCTTTGATTCCATTTATATCAACGGTCTGACAAAGACACAGGAGGGCTATTTGCGGCAAATATTGAAGCATGGGAAAAGTACCATTTCTTTTGATGAACTTAAACATGAATATTTTCGTTTTCTTGATGAGGGATTTGCAAAGAGTATATTCCCGGTGGCCCGTTTCAATCCTAAATCAGGAAATTATGATTTGTACCTTGACGTTCAGAAATCGAATAATTTCGGAGCGCAATTCGGGGGCAATTTTTCCCTGGGCAATAACAGTGAAGCCTTCCTGGAATTACAATATAAATATTTATGGACAAAGGCTCTCCGGTTTTTCGTGAATGGATATTTTGGTAAAGTCTATAGCTCAGCAAAGATCGGCGGACGAATCGATTTCAATTCAAAAATGCCCTGGTTTATTGATTTGAGCTATACCTATAATCATCTCAACTATTTCATGAATGCTAGTTATTTCTTTGATGATAAAACACCAAATTACATCATTGAAAGTGAGTATTTCGGGGATATTCAATCGGGAATACCCATCACCAACACAGGGAAACTTTCGCTTGGATTCACCTATGCTTTTACCAATAAAAAGTATTACCAGAGTAATGTTTTCACCCGCACTGATACGGCCGATCAGACCACCTTTAATTTCCTGGCTCCTTCAGTCAGTTTTGAACTGAACAGTCTGAACCGGAAACAATTTGCCAACGCGGGCGTGCGGTTAATGCTAAAGCTTTCTTATATCAGCGGACCTGAAAGCATGCTGCCTGGCTCTACCGCCATCAGCAAAACACCTGTCGAAAACTATCACAACTGGTTCAGACTTCAACTGGTGTATGATAATTATTTTGAATCGCTGGGACCATTTAAATTTGGATTTTATGGTGAAGGCGTGCTTTCAAACCAACCACTTTTTTCAAATTACACCTCAAGTCTGATCTATTCACCGGCATTTCAGCCCATTCCTGAATCGCAGTCGTTCTTCCTGCCTTCCTTCCGTGCGACAAACTATGCCGCGGCAGGACTGAAAATAGTTTTGCGGATCTACAGAAAGATCGAATACCGGCTCGAAGGATATGTTTTTCAACCATATCGTGATATTCTCCAGGATCCCATTGATTATTCGGCCTATTTCGGTCCCAAATTCGCTGACCGTGCCTACCTGGCTTCAACTGCGGTTGTATACAACAGCCCGCTTGGACCTGTCAGTATCAGTATGAACTATTATGACAAAACACCCGATTCATTCACCATCAATTTCAACTTCGGATATATTATTTTTAACCGTAGGGCAATGCCATAGCCTATTTTTCATGTTGGTTAGGAAATAATTTGTACCTTTGCGGCCCTTATGTTTCAATTAACCGGCAATTGTCGGACGCTATTGATTGTATTACTAAAACGGATCAATTACTACGAATGAAAAACACTAAAAAGAAATCTCAGAATCCTGAGCTGGAAAATGCGGCCAGCCAGGAGGAGAATGCTGCTGCTGTGGTTGCTACAGCGGATAACAACGAAATCATCCTCCCTACTGATTCAGATCAGACTGAAGACCCAAATCCAATTGAGGTTGCCCTTGAGGAACCTGTCGCAGAAATAGAAATTATTACAGAGCCCGATATGGAAGTCATCACGGAGCCTGTTGCTGAAGTAATCACAGAGCCTGTTGTTGAAGTCATCACGGAGCCTGCTGCTGAAGTCATCGCCGAGCCCGATATGGAAGTAATCACGGAGCCTGTTGTTGAAGTCATCACGGAGCCTGTTGCTGAAGTAATCGCTGAGCCTGTTGTTGAAGTCATCACGGAGCCTGTTGCTGAAGTCATCGCCGAGCCTGCTATAGAAAACATTGCCGAACCTGTTGGCGACATCATACCAGCTGCGGTGACAGAACCGCTTGAAGAAATTATCCCTGAACCTGTTGCTGAAGTAGTAACGGAACCCGCCGGGGAGTTGATTGCTGAACCTGAAGAAGCATCAATCGCAGTGCCTGTAGTCGATGTCATTGCTGCACCTTTTGCTAATGTCGTGGGCTCTGTCGAAGCTGGCGAGACACTCATTGATTCGATCGACGAACCTCTTGAAGAACACCTGGATGAGGTGACCGAAGAAAACCTTGAACATATTGTTCAGGAAACGGATAACAGTTTTGATGCATTCACACGTACCGAATTGGTCGATCTGCTCGAAACTGCTGTTGCCGAGCCCGATTTCAATGCCATTAAGACCCGAATCGCATTAATAAAGGTTGCCTTCCTGAAAAAGAAAAAGGAGGAAAGTCTCCTGAAGTACGAACAAGTGATGGAAGATGGCAGCATAAAGGAGGAACTTGCACCCGAGCAGGATGAGCTGGATGTGAGGTTCAACGAACTCTTCACCATCTACAGGGCTACCAAAGCCAGGCATATCGAAGAACAGGAGAAGATTAAACAGGACAACCTTAAAAAGAAATACCTGATCCTGGATGAGTTGAAAGTCCTTATCAGTTCAGAAGAGACGCTCAAAAAAACCTATGATGAGTTTAAACTCCTTCAGGAACGCTGGAAAGAAATCGGGATGGTTCCACGCACAGAGATTAACAACCTCTGGCAGAACTACCACTTCCTGGTTGAAAAATTCTTTGAAAAGGTAAAATTAAACAAGGAGCTCAAGGATTTGGACCTTAGGAAGAATCTTGAGGCAAAACTCTCCTTGTGTGAGAAAACCGAAGAGCTTTTGCTGGAAACTTCGGTAATCAAGTCATTCAAGAAACTTCAGAAATATCATGAAGACTGGAAGGAACTGGGACCTGTCCCTGCCGACAAGAAAGACGAAATATGGGAACGGTTTAAAATCGCTACAGATAAGATCAACGATCGTAGGCGTGAGCATTATTCGCTGATCGAAGAAGATCAGAATAAAAATCTGCAGACCAAGATTGCACTTAGTGAACAGTGTGAAATTGTGGTGGGGTTGCCTAATGAATCGATAAAAGACTGGCAGGAAAACACAAATAAAGTTAATGATCTTTTGAAAATTTGGAAGAATATTGGTCCGGTTCCACAAAAGGTCAACGCTGAAATCTGGACAAGGTTCAAAACCAGTCTCGACTCATTTTTTGCCATCAAGAAAGAGTATTTTGATAAGCTGAAAGACCAGCAGATGCATAACTATAACCTCAAGGTTGAATTATGCATGCAGGCTGAAGCGCTGAAAGGCAATACCGATTGGAAAAAAACCACCAATGAACTCATCCGTTTACAGGGTGAATGGAAAAAAATCGGACCCGTCCCAAAGAAGCACTCGGATAAGATTTGGAAGCGTTTCCGTACGGCCTGCGATGACTTTTTCAATGCAAAACAGTCATACTTTACCAACATTCAGGCCAGCGAGGGAGATAATCTCAACAAGAAACTTGACCTGCTTACACGCCTTAAGGGACATCAGTTTACAGCAGATAAAGGTGCAAACCTGGATGTGCTGAAAAACTTCCAACGCGAATGGACTGAGATCGGACATGTTCCGATGAAAGAGAAGGACAGACTCCACAACGAGTTTCGTACGATGATCAATGAACATCTCGATAAATTGAAAATCAACGAAGTTGAAATGAGTACGCTGACTTTCCAGGCTAAATTCGATCATCTGAAGAACGATCCGAACGCACGTCACATGATCAGCAAAGAACGTGAATTTCTTGCCACAAAAATTTCCAAGATGAAGGAAGAGATCATCCTGTGGGAGAATAACATTGGTTTCTTTGCCAAGTCAAAAAGCGCGCTGGTAGTGAAGGAGGAGTTTGAGAACAAGATCAACAGAGCCAAGAGTGAGCTGAAGGTGCTCGAAGCCAAGATGAAGATTTTGAGGCAACAAGCGTCGTAGGAAATGATGGATGACAAGTGACAAGTGACGAGTGACAAGTGACGAGTGACAAGTGACGAGTGACAAATGAACAGTTTTATTTTGTCCCGTGTCCCGTGTCCCGTGTCCCATGTCCCGTGTCCCGTGTCCCGTGTCCCGTGTCCCGCGTCCCGATTCTTACCCTGATATCTTGTTACCTTCTCATCTTATCTTTTTTTCTTGAACATTAAAACCTGATTCTATGTCGGGGAATTCCATTGGAAAAGCGCTTGTGCTTACAACCTTCGGCGAATCGCATGGAGTTGCAGTTGGCGGCATGCTTGATGGGTTACCTTCCAACCTCGAAATAGACCTTTCATTTATTCAATCGGAACTCAACCGGCGGCGTCCCGGGATTGACTTTTTCTCCTCCTCTCGAAAAGAGGATGATACCATTGAAATTCTTTCAGGTTTGTATGATGGGAAAACCACCGGAGCGCCTGTTGGATTTCTGGTTTACAACCGCAATCAAAATTCCTCCGACTACGATCATTTGAAGGACGTTTACCGTCCGTCGCATGCTGATTTTACCTATCACCGGAAGTATGGAATCCGCGACCCGCGGGGCGGTGGCCGATCTTCGGCCCGCGAAACCCTGGCAAGGGTTGCAGGAGGGGCATTCGCAAAGTTGTTGCTGCTGACAAAAAACATCCGGATCAATGCCTGGATATCACAAATTGGTCCTTTTGAGATTCCTGATCCTTCGTCACATGAGCAATATGAAATCGCAGCACATAATAAGAAAACAATAAGTGATCCGGTAATCATGGCTTTTCTTGAAAAATTAAAATCGGATGGCGATACCGCCGGCGGTGTTATATCCTGTTCCATCACAGGTGTCCCGGCTGGTATTGGAGAACCGGTTTTCGATAAGCTCCATGCCGACCTGGCAAAAGCCATGCTAAGCATCAGTTCAGCAAAGGGATTTGATTATGGTTCGGGCTTCAAGGGGGCATCAATGAAGGGATCGGAACACAACGACCGGTTTATCAAACAAGGAGATCGCATTACCACGATGACTAACCATTCAGGCGGCATCCAGGGAGGAATTTCCAACGGAGAGGAAATCTACTTCCGTGTGGCTTTCAAACCTGTGTCAACACTTATGCTGCAGCAGGAAACAGTTAATACTGCCGGTGAAACAGTTATCATTGAAGGCAGGGGACGACATGATGTTTGTGTTTTAAACCGTTCATTGGTTATTTTAGAGGCAATGGCAGCGCTGGTAATTGGAGATCATTTGATTAGAAGTAACAGGTAGTGTTGTAAGTTGGTAAGTTGGTAATTTGGTAAGCTGGTAAGCTGG
>CAISJJ010000162.1 GCA_903885595.1 uncultured Bacteroidales bacterium | reverse complement strand
TAGCTCAAAAACAGCAGTATGTGAGGGCCATCATCGCCGGAAAGGAGAGAACTCGCATTATCCAGTTGTTGACCCAGTTCAACGGCGTGGAACGGTACAAAATAGAACTCAGAACGGCTCAGGAGGCAATCTATACATAAAATAAAATATAAATACAGCATGTTGTAATAATATTTATAATTTTCGCGCAACCTTTAAGTAATATATAATGTATATGTTTTTACACTTTATGTACATGTTACAATAGAAGTAGAACATGTATTTAGCAAAGAAGAAATCGACGAAGAATGGGGAAATATTACTGATGCACTTGAACAGGTGGGGGAGGATTTGCTCCTTGAGTTCTTTTATTATTCCAGCGATCTTCCAGATAGTCGAGATGATCGATCAATTCATGAATGTCCTAAAAAAAGAAATCGAAATAATAAGTATATGTTCACATTTGAGACTTCATATCATTTCTTCGTATACGAGGATGATGTAGAGGGCGATGAAGAGGATGGTTGGGAGTTAAGTAAAGACAACCTTGACGAAGTTAAAACCATGTTTAAAAACAGTTATAAAAACAGTAGGTGTCCCTATCCAGTCAGAAAAGTTAAAGTGGATAGCATATACTTTACGACTACTGATACATTCAAGCCTTTTTAGATTTTGCAGGCCAAAAATTATTGTTAACACAAAAAGGAGAGAGAAGAATGGCAATTAAACCAGATGTCATGGCGGATACACTTATCGCGTTTTACCGAAACGATGAGGAGAAGGATAAAGGGAAGTATCGGCTATCAAAAGACGATTTTAAGAGTATCGCTGGAAAAGCTGTACTCAAAGAAGCTTACTTTTGGGCAGTAGATGCTGCTTTAAGAGAAGATGGCTTCATGCTCCTATGTATCAGGAATGACAGCGACCAAATTGACCAAATTGGCGTTTTCAGCATATCAACAGTTATTAAGACATTTCAAGAATTACCCAAGCAGTTGGTAAAGGAAAACATCTGCCCAAATGAGGACAATGACGAATAGATGTAATCCCATCCCCTCAAAAAACTGAACAATGCGATAAGCATGTACATGTACGGTCAGGTTTTTTGATGTTTTATGTTGTTATTTCGCAATCACAGTGGGAAGTTTTACGGACAGTAACCAAAAGTTCGCATGCTATGCAATCAATCTAAATATTGCTGAACAGGAGGTATATATGTTTCGTTTACTGAATATGTCAAATATTTACGATCTCTTCGAGACACGGCTTGATGTAGCAACAAGATTACATTACTTACTTGATCACAAGAATATCAAAGAATATGCGACGTTAGCAGTTGGTGATGGGAACTGTAGCGCAAGTGATCACGATCTCGGGCCTCGGATTCTGGGAAACTCATCACCACAAAGTGTATTCAATTTGGGTTGGAGACTCAGAACAATAAACTCCGCCCAAGATATGCTTTCAGCGGTTTATAGGGCGAACATCCCGTACTTGAAGGTAAGCGTTGGTTCTGAAATGGCGATGATGCTACGACCGAAATTACATTGGGTAGCAAATACTCGCTCGATCTGGGCACACCTGCTTATTAAATATGACTTCAATTTCATCACAGCGAATGAGGCGCTTACATTGTACAGAGAGAGTGACGCGGATTCAGAAATGAAATACAATGTATGGAGAGCAATTCACGCCGAAATGAAGGAGAACTTCTGGAAGATTGCTAAGCTCGGAAAGAAAGAAGCGAAAGCTCAAAACTGTCAGTACGGCGGATTGGTTTATCTTTGGGCGGATGCTATCGCCAATGAACTGTACGAAAGGAGAGAAGAACTCGCATCCAAAATGCCAAACCCATAATATTGCTGATTCTAACGGATTTTGTGGTTCCATAAACACCCTTCAAACAGAATAAAATTCTTTTTGAATTCAGTACAAACATTGAGAATTTTTGAGTTTTCCAACCATCAAAGCAGATAATCAGACAC
>CAISJJ010000161.1 GCA_903885595.1 uncultured Bacteroidales bacterium | reverse complement strand
TTGGTTGCATATTTAAAAAAATTTTAATTTTACAGCAAACTGTAATCATGAGCCGACATGAAAAACTAATAGAAAAACTCCTCAGGTTGCCGAAGAATTTCACCTATGATGAAATGGTCGCACTACTAAGAGGATTTGGATATATGGAAGAAGAAAGACGACGATCTTCAGGGTCGGCCGTGATATTTTACAACGAGGAATTAAATGATAAAATAATGTTTCACAAACCTCATCCTCAAAAAGAATTGAAGAGATATATTCTTGAAATGATCATTGAAAAACTGAAAATCAATGAAATGCTTTAATCCAGATTGAATTTAATCGGTTGAATTATTAAACAATGAAACAATAAACTCATGAATACGCTCAACTATAAAGATTATATCGGCTCCGTCAGTTTTTCCGCTGATGATGAAATGTTCTATGGTAAAATTGAACACATCAGCGACTTGGTAGTATTTGAATCGGACAACGCGCATGGTTTAAAAACTGAATTTGAGGAGGCAGTTGATGATTACCTCTCTTTTTGCCAAGAAAAGGGAGTCAATCCTGATAAACCTTTCAAAGGGAGTTTTAATGTACGGTTGAAACCTTCCACACACAAGCTCATCCATCAAAAAGCAATTCAGCAGGGAATTTCGTTGAACAAATTCATTGAAAAAGCGCTGGAAAAGGAATTAAAAGGGTGAGTGTCCAACTATTAAAAAGTGACTTCTAATGTTTGTTAATATCAGCGCAAACGGAATCGGAAATGAAGATATTCAGATCATTCCCATGCCCGCCGTAATCGACTGGATGCTGGCACAGGAATTTAAACCCATCCGCTTGCGATCCCTGATTTTTTGTTACAATGATTTTGCCTAAGGTGTCAGATTTTTTCGGAGTTTCAGTGAAAATAGTTTGATTTCGTGAGACTTCATAGTCTTTTTCCGGATAATCGTGAAAAAGATAAGAAGGGATGAGGGATGGCAACAACTTCACTCGCCTTCATTTAAGCAGCTCATAATCCCTGAAATTTCAGAAAGTCAAGGGGAGATGGATTTATTTCGATTTAAGGAATGCCTCAACATCAATCCCTGCCTGCCTCAATATGGCGCTCAAAGTACCTTCAGGCATGTCCCCTGAATGATTTGGTACAGTAGTATATCGGTTTGTCAATGGATTATGCCAGATTTCATGACTTCCTGCAGCCTGTCGATGAAAGAAAAATCCAAATAGTTTGAGTACCCGGATAATCTCACGATACCTGTATCCTGAAAGCTGTCCCATTAGACCCCTATGACTAACGGGTAATCAAAACTATCCGTGAAGGTTCGTAACCCTGAAATCTGGTCTTCTTGTGCCTCAATTAATTTTTTTGCCACATCTTTAGCGATTTCAATGGTCTCGGATATTGTTCTCCCCTGTGCAATAAGTCCTTGAATATTATCAGACGTCGCAAGATAAAATCCTTCCGGTAATTTCTCTATGTGTAAATTCACTATTCGTTCCATCACGTCATCATGTTTTTTCAAAGTTATAGAAAATTTGATGATATACTGTGTTTATAGTCTCGAATTTTCGATCACACAAGTATTGAAACAATGTGGATACCATAAATCCGGGGAAAACCTGGGAAATTGATCGTGCAACCATTAAAAACACGGAAGGCAGTCTGCCGGAAAGTTATCTACTGGCCTGCAATTCGACCTGCGAAGAAAAGCCGAATCTTTCATGGATTTCCTGAAGACGTTTTTTCCTTAATTCGGGATCCTTTTCGTATTTAACTCTATGGCTATCCCTGATGCTGCGCATTAATTCGACACAGTCAATTTTTTTTTACTCATCGTCTACCTCCTTAATAATATCTCTTGGACTACGGATTTCCACAAAAGAATATCCCTTTTTTATTCTGATACAGCTCCTTCAAGAATGTATGAATCTGCCAGTTCCCGGCATTCATCATCAAAATCACCACCAATAACTGATGTATCAAGATAAACTCTGGGCTTCATTATAAGTTTTTGTCAAAATAGTGAGAATTGGCCAAAAAATCAAAATTATAACCTTGCAAATAATCAGGTCACAATTGACAATAACCTTCCCGGCGTTACCATGCGGATTTATCAGTTCCTCATTCCAAATTCTCAAAACCGCAATCTCCCGGGCCAAAAGAATTTCATCGGCCATTAATCCCGATCCTGCAAATTGACGTGAACTTCTCTATCATCCTCTAAGGCCAGGTGCTTACGTAGATAATAGAAATCTGGTATAAAAATATTCAGATAATTTCCATACCGACCGTAACGATTGGATGCTGATGCAGGAATTTATAACCATCCCGTTTGCGATCCCAGATTTTTGCTACAACGATTTTTTCGAAGACATCTGATTTTATCCGAATTCACTTGAAAGTAGTTTGATGTCGTGATAATTCATAACCTTTTCCGGTTAGTCGGGAAATCGGCCGGTAATAAAGGATAGATAAGGATATCCTGATACTCCCAAGCCCCAAATCATTTGCGAAAAGTGAGATTCGAAATGCGACTTTCTCACGTAACAGGTCAAATTTAGAGTTTACACTTTTTGATTTCGTGAGATCCCTGGACTTTACTACGGTTGATGAAGAAGTTTGATGATGTGAAGCAGGTCAACAACTGCTCACTTTCGTTCACTGATTTCCGCCTCATTCAGTAAAATCCTGATGGACACCTTTATTCGCAACTCCCATATCCAGTTCCCCCTTATTTGATTCGACCAATCCGGCAATTAATATGCTTCCTGGATAGAGTGTGAGAGAAAGTGCATCATTATGCATGTCAATAAGATGCGAATAAGCATTTTGATTCCTGGAATCGAACATGTCGAATTCTTCTGCTAATAAGATAATGGGTCTATCCTGGGGAAGAATCAATCCACCAACTTCCGTAACAGTTTCTCCATTTGTCAATAATTTGAGCCGAGGTCCTTTTCTTAATTTTGAGAATGACCATTCATATTCTCCCCGAATGCTCCCCTGAACAATATAAATTGGCCAGTGCTCATCTTTCCCCAAAGCCATTGACATCCTTACGCTTAGTTCTTCAAGAAAGTTAGAGTTATTCGCCGAAATAAAGAGCAAACAGCTTTTTCCGGGAATCAGATATCTCAATATATTTTTTGTTGCTTGATCGATGCTAGTGTTTTTCATAATGCCTGTTTGATTAATAGTCAATACTAAGTTGAATTTGATAATGAATGCTGAAGTGATATAGGCTTTATTTCTATTTGAATGTTTTAATGAAATCATCGCATGCCGAAATACAATCATCAACAAGAACCATATTTCCATTTACAGCCATTTCCATTGCAAGGATGATTATATTTCGATATGCAATTAATTGTTTGGATTTCAGGAGTCCTACTTTTTCGGCAATTGAAGTTAGCATTGGTGTTGAGCTTTGAAATGCAGCCAGATTTTTTGGATTATTTTTGTAACGCTCTGCTCTCATTTTTACACCAACAACTTCTGCCATAACAATCACTTTAATTGCCTTTTTCGCGTTTATGTTTCGTAACCAGTAAATCAGGATAGTTGTTAAAATACCAGATACAAGTGCAATTGCACCACCAATAATTGTTGACCACATTTCATTTGTCATGTTCATAAATTTAAAGATTTCGAAATAATAAATTATTACAAGATTTTAATAAACAATGCCTTAGCATTAGTGTTTTAAGGGAATCATCATTGCAACAGTTACGAACCCAGTTTGAAGGGTGTGCGCCCTTCGTTGCTATGCTCTCACGGCGCTCAATTGTCCCGAATGCAGCGGGCAGTACAGCCGTCCGCCTTGCTGACGTAGTTGCTCATGTAGCAGTAGCCACTGCCGAAGTACAGGCCCCAGCCGCTGGTGGCTTCGCCCTGCGTACTACTCCAGTAGTAGCCGCTTGAGCCCCGTTCGACCAGCGAACCGTCGCTGACGTTGAGGCGCCCGGCGGCGTGCATTTTTAATAAAGAGTTCCATGGGCCGTTCCAGTTAGTCCAGTTTCCACTTGCATCTACATTGGTCCATTCGGTCGAGGTTGGAATGCGCCAGCCGCTTCCAAGTTCGATGGTACATGGATCGTTCGCCACCGTCCAATCAGAATTTTCATTGATATTGCTGTTCCAGGCACTGTTGGGTGTTCGGGTCGTTCCGTCATGCTTGTAACCCTGTTTGCGGTTGAACTGCCAGTACCAACCTGACGAAGTTTCGGTTGCATCGCTAACCGCCGTTGCCTGCTGGCTGGCGCCCAGGTTGCTGGTAATCCAGCATTTAGAGGTTGCACCGGGAATGTTGGTGACTGTGCCGTAAGTAACTGTTTTAGTTACCGGCGCTACACTTCCGGCTGTATGGTTAATGGTAAATGAGCCTCCGCATAAAAGCGTCTGGCTTGTAATGGTTAGCGAGATGGATATCCCACAGGTATTATAAGCCCATACATATCGGGTGTAGGATGTGCCCGGCGTTAATCCGGTTTCGGTTTTCGAGGTGGCTGTTCCCATATCGGTTGCGGTGGCATAATCATTAATATTGTTCCATTTGTACCCTGTAGCCCCAGTCACAGTATTCCAATTCCACACGATCTGGGTCGAGTTAGCTACGTGCGTGCCTTCAGTGGGTGTGGAAACCGTGGAAAAGGTCGATTGGGATAACGGGGTGGCTGTCGAATTTCCGCACGGCCCGTAAGCCCATACATAACGTGTGTATTCGGTTCCGCAAGTAAGCCCGGTCTCGGTTTTTGTAAGAGCCGTACCCATTTCAGTGGCGGTGGCATAATTGTTTGTGGTGTTCCATTTGTATCCGGTCGCTCCGGACACTGCATTCCAATTCCAGATAATCTGAATCGGATTTGCGACATGGGTGCCTGAAGCCGGTGGGGAAGGCAATGTTGATAAAGTTGTTTGAGTGATGGTTGTTGAGGTCGAAATGCCGCATATACCATAAGCCCAGATATATCTCGTATATAAAATTCCACAGGCAAGTCCTGTCTCGGTTTTTGTAAGGCTGGTACCCATCTCTGTGGCCGTAGCATAATTATTGGTCGTGTTCCATTTATACCCTGAAGCGCCTGCAACAGAGTTCCAGTTCCATACGATCTGTGTTTGGTAAGGGACATGGGTGCCTGATAATGGGGCTGTTATAGGGGTGCCTATGGTCATTTGTGTTAATGTTGAAGCAATCGAGTTTCCGCAAACTCCATAAGCCCAGATGTATCTTGTGTAGGAAGTGGCACAATCCAAACCTGTCTCTGTTTTTGTGGTGCCGGTTCCCATATCTGTTGCGGTAGCATAGATATTGGTTGTGTTCCATTTATAGCCGATAGCTCCTGAAACGGTATTCCAATTCCACACGATCTGTGTGGGCGAAGGAACATGAGTACCTGGAGTTGGCGCCGCCGGGGGATTGGTTGTGGTGGTTTGCGACATGGTGCCCATGGCCGAGTAACCGCAACTGCTGTAAGCCCAAATGTATCGCGTGTAGGTGGTAATGCAAACCAACCCTGTTTCAGTTTTTGTGGTCGCAGTGCCCATGTCGGTTGCCGTGACATAGTCGGTGGTGATGTTCCATTTGTATCCAGTGGCGCCAGTCACAGGATTCCAGTTCCAGACGATCTGGGTAGCAGAGGGAACATGAGTTCCGGTGGTAGGTGTCGTTGGTGTGATGGTGGTTGATTGAGATAAGGTGGTTGCGGATGAATTTCCACACGCATTATATGCCCAAACGAAACGTGTGTAAGGTGTGTTACATGTAAGCCCGGTTTCCGTTTTAGTTGTAGCAGCAACCATGTCGGTTGCCGATGCATAGTCATTGGTAGTGTTCCATTTATATCCGGTCGCGCCTGCAACGGTATTCCAGTTCCAGACGATTTGTGTTGGCGTTGGAATGTGGGTTCCTGCTGTGGGCGCTGCCGGGGGATTCAATGAAGTGGATTGAGTTAACGTTGTGGCAGTTGAATAACCGCATAAATTGTATGCCCAAACATAACGGGTATAGGCTGTATTGCAGGTTAATCCGGTTTCCGTTTTTGTTGTAGCGGCAACCATATCGGTTGCCGATGAATAATTGTTAGTTGTGTTCCATTTATATCCGGTTGCGCCTGCAACAGTATTCCAGTTCCAGACGATTTGCGTTGGCGATGGTACATGGGTACCTGCCGTGGGAGCGGTTACAGTGGAGCCCGTGGTCGATTGATTTAATGGGGTAGCTGATGAATATCCACAGGCGTTGTAGGCCCAAACATATCGCGTGTACGATGTCAGACAGATAAGGCCTGTTTCCGTTTTAGTTGTAGCGGCAACCATATCGGTTGCCGATGCATAGTCATTGGTAGTGTTCCATTTATATCCGGTCGCGCCCGAAACTGCATTCCAGTTCCAAACAATTTGCGTGGGCGAAGGCACATGGGTGCCTGAAACAGGCGCTGTAACCGCCGAGCCTGTGGTGGATTGTGAAAGGGATGTTGCGGTAGAGATTCCACAGGCATTGTATGCCCATACAAAGCGTAAATACTGGGTGTTGCAGGTGAGGCCGGTCTCGGTTTTTGCCGTCGCGGTACCCATATCGGTTGCCGTTGCGTAATTATTTGTGGTGTTCCACTTATATCCTGTGGCGCCCGATACAGTATTCCAGTTCCAGACGATTTGTGTGGGAGCGGGAACATGCGTTCCTGCTGCAGGGGCATTGACGGGAGTGCTCAACGTTGCCTGGATTAGTGGGGTTGGAAGCGAATTCCCGCATTCGCTGTACGCCCAAACAAACCGGGTATAGGTGGTATTGCAAGTCATTCCAGTTTCGACAATCATCAAACCTGATCCCATGTCAGTAGCGCTGGCAAAATCGTTGGTCGCGCTCCATCTGTATCCGGTTGCCCCGGCCACGCTGGTCCATTTCCAAACGATTTGGTTTAAGGATGGCACATGGGTACCTGCTGCCGGTGAATTGATCACCGCGCCGGAGGTCGTTTGACTTAATATTGTAGCAGCCGAAACTCCGCAGGCACTGTAAGCCCATATGTACCGTGTATATGGCGTGAGGCAACTGAGACCGGTTTCGGTTTTCGTTGTTGCGGCGCTCATATCGGTTGCCGTCGCATAATTATTTGTGGTGTTCCATTTGTAACCAGTGGCATTAAGAACCGTACTCCAGTTCCAGACGATCTGGGTTGGTGAGGCGGTGTGCGTTCCGCTTAAGGGCGATAAGGGATTCAGACAATTCGCACTCAAAGTGTACCAGGCTCCGGCCATAAACAAAGAAAGAGATCCCACTCCATTTGCCCCGCAGTCGGTGCAATAGACGATGAGTCCATCGGCGGGGCTTGGAATGGCATTGAGCTGGGCATGGGTCATCCGGGGAGGAAGCAAACCTTTGTTGTTGAATTTTACATCCAATCCGGCCGAGGGTTCGGGAGCGCTGCCATCGGTGTTGATGCCTACCTGGGCATTGCCTGCGAAAACGATCCACACGATCGAAATCAAAAGAAGGAATAACTTTTTCATAAAAGTGAATTTTAATGAATGTTTGGTGGTTAAAGCCTGATCTGATGCGGAGCTTTGCGAAGGGACGGACGAAAAACAAAAAAGGGCGTGAACCTCCGCAATTTTCAGCATGTAGAGGTACCGCCAAGCACCCGAATGCAACTGAAATAGCAAAAGGAACACACCCATTGGGTGCGTCCACTAAAACTATTTCTCTGCATTCTGAAACTTGGCGGTTTTGCTACATGAGAAATATTAGCAACGCAATATTTTATCTATGTTTAAGAACGATTACCGGGCAAAACAGGTTGTCCAAAACCTAACGAACACAACTAAATGTTAAGGTGAACCCATCATTTTCCATATCAAACTTACGACAGTTTTTCAGAATATCAAGCGTTTTCGAAAAAAAATAACGACCAGGCGACAAGTTTGAAGTTTGGTGCAGCAAATCAAATTTACATAATAATCCTGATTCTTACACGCACCAAATAAACCACGTTCTTTGAAATATTGAAAAGTATCCTTGTCTTCGTATAGTAATATAGCCTTCAAATGGAATTATCATCCTTCATCGAAGATTTTGAGAATTTACCCAAATGTATTCAACATCAATTAATTGAATATGCTGAATTCTTAATTGCAAAGTCAAAACGAAATCGTAAATCAAAAAAAGTCAGGAGCAGCTTCACCTTTTCATGGGAAAACGGCCTGAGTGAGTTGAAAGATCAATTTACTTCCGTTGAGTTGCAGCATAAAATCAACGAAATTCGTTAAAGAAACTTTTATCTTTGCATAAAAGGTTTATCCATGACTGAAAGATTCCAGTTCCGGTTTTTAGAAGATGCTGCCGGGTTTCTTGACAGACTTGACGAAAAAGCAAGAGATAAAATTATTTATAACATATATAAGGCAAGGGTTTCGAATGACAAAGAGCTATTCAGGAAACTGATTGGTGAAATTTGGGAGTTCAGGTCATTGTTCAACAAAACTCATTATAAGGACACCGATAAATGACATGACTTAATGTTTTAAACTCACTCATGACACGAATTTATCAATTTTGAGGCAAAGCCATTTATACACGACCACCACCAAATGTGGTGGATTTTCAGTTTATATTAAACAATTGATTTGTCAACCGGGGAAATTTAACGAGACCTCAAAGCAGGGTTAAAGGGAAACACCTGCAAATCCTGCAAAATAAAAAAACACAGGTTTAATGCCCGAAATTGCCGTTATTGTAAAGTCAGCCGCCTATTATTACTATCTTTGTTATCAAATTACTCCCCTATGAAACGCTTCACCATTGCAATTACATTTCTTTTCTGTGGCCTTATTTCCGCAGTAACCCAGGCCCAGGTCATCACAACCATACCGGTTTTTCCCATCGAAAGTGATTCGGTAACCATCATTTTCGATGCCACCCAGGGCAGCGCCGGATTGATGAATCTGAACCCTCCGGTCGTTTACGCACACACCGGGGTGATCACCAACCTGAGCACCTCCGGATCCGACTGGAAATATGTGGTCGCCGGGTGGACCGAGAATACGACAAAGGCCCTGATGACCTATCTGCAGAACAATAAATACAAACTTACCATCAAGCCAACGATACGGGCTTACTATGGTGTTCCTGCTGCTGAGCAGATCCTCAAAATGGCCTTTGTTTTCCGCAACTCCGATGGTTCCAAAACCGGCAAGAATGCTGATGGAAGCGATATTTTTGCCGATGTTTATCCAAGTGAGATGAGCGTAAACATTGTACTTCCGGCAAGCAAATCACTTTATCTCAAACAAAGCGATACCATTCCCGTTTCAGCCATCAGTCCTACCGCCGAGACAATGAAAATTTTCGTCAACGGTACCCTGGTGAAAACCACTGCCGGCAATACGATCACCGACACCATCCTGGCTGATAATTTTGGCCAGAACTGGGTTAAACAGTGGATTCGCGTTGAAGCCATGAATGCCACCGAATCGGCCGCCGATTCATTCGCCTACACGGTAATCCCACCCGCGGTTATTGCCGATCTCCCCCCGGGAATAGAGGATGGCATCAACTATGTCGATGCATCGACCGCAATTCTTTGTCTCTTTGCCCCGCTCAAGGACAATGTCTTTGTTATCGGAGATTTCAACAACTGGCAGGTCAATCCGGATTTCTACATGAACATTACACCCGACGGCAATCGCTACTGGCTGCAAATCAACAACCTCGTGCCTAAACAGGAATACATATTCCAATACCTTGTTGACGGCGATTTACGTATAGGCGATCCCTATGCCGATAAAGTGAGCGATCCGAACGACCAGTATATCAGTGCGACGACCTATCCCAACCTGCGTCCATACCCAACCGGATTAACAACCGGGATTGCCACCTACCTGCAAACCAACCAGGATCCATATCCATGGAATTCCACACCCTTTACCCCGCCAGCCGTTACGAACCTGGTTGTATATGAGCTGCTCATCCGCGATTTTACCGTGGCCCATGATTATCCTTCGCTGATCGACACACTCGATTACCTGAAACATTTAGGGATCAATGCGATTGAACTCATGCCCGTCATGGAGTTTGAAGGAAACGAAAGCTGGGGTTACAATCCCGATTTCTCCTTCGCCGTGGATAAGTACTATGGCACTAAAAACGGGTTGAAGCAATTCATAGAGGCTGCACATGCCAGGGGAATTGCGGTGATATTCGACATTGTCTGCAATCACCATTTCGGCAGTTCCCCGCTGGCAAGACTATACTGGGATGCTTCGGCCCAGCGGCCTGCAGCAAATAACCCATGGTTTAACCCTATTCCAAAACATCCCTATAATGTTGGGAACGATTTCAACCATGAAAGCCTGTTAACAAAGACATATATGGAAAGGCTTATCCGTTATTGGCTTACTGAATATCACATTGATGGCTACCGTTTCGACCTGTCAAAGGGATTCACGCAAAAAAACTCCTATCCGAATAACGTAAGCCTCTGGGGGCAATATGATGCAACACGGATCTCCATTCTTGAAAATTATACCAATGTGATTCATGAAGTCAACCCGAATGCCTATGCCATTATGGAACATTTTGCCGACAACTCTGAAGAGCTTGTTTTATCCAACCACAATATGCAGCTATGGGGCAATATGACAGGCAGCTACGGGGAGGGCGCCATGGGCTATAATGACAATAACAAATCGGATCTTTCATGGGCATCGTATAAAAAACGGACATGGACCCAGCCTAACCTTGTGGCCTATATGGAGAGTCATGATGAGGAACGCATGATGTATAAAGCAATTACTTACGGAAGCGCCACCCAGGCCCTGTATAAGATCAAAAATGATACCACCCGGAGCCTCAACCGGATTGAACTCGCCGCCAATTTCTTTTTCACGATTCCCGGCCCCAAGATGATCTGGCAGTTTGAAGAACTTGGGTATGACTATTCCATTGAATACGGCGGAGGCCGTCTTGCAAAAAAACCAATCCGCTGGGATTACCAGAATCAATGGAGACGCCGCTACACAAAAAATATATTTTCCGCCCTGATCGATCTGAAGAAAACACAACCGGCTTTTGCAACAACCGACTATTCTATCGACCTTACAACCGCCATTAAACGCATCTGGCTTCGCCATTCAACCATGGATGTTACAGTTTTGGGCAACTTCGATGTGATTGCAAAGAATGTTATACCCACTTTCACCAAAACCGGCATGTGGTACGAATATTACACCGGCGATTCGCTGAATGTAACAGATGTCAGCGCATATCTTGCCTTCGATCCCGGCGAATACCGGCTCTATACGACAGTCAAGCTGCAGAAACCGGTTTTCACAGGCATCGACGACGAGCTTTTGCCGCAGTTGCTGAATAACAAGCCTGTGCTGGTCTATCCTAACCCCTCGGGCGGATTATTCAATCTTGTTTTTGAGTTGCCTCGGCCGTCGGCCATTGAGATTACGGTATTTAACATGCTTGGCAATATCGTGAAGCAGGTTTCGGTCAGGAATTCTGTTGCCGGAATAAACACTGTTTCCCTGGATCTGTCGGCAGAAAAAGGCAGGAAACCGGCTGCCGGGATCTACTTTTACAGGCTAAACGCAGGTGTTATGCAGGAAAGCGGGAAACTGATCGTAGAATAACCAGACCTGTTACCTTACGGCCGGCTCTGTATTGACCAGTCTTTTCCATTCATCCAGGTAGGCTGCCCTGAAAATTTCAAACCAGTCATCGTTCAGGGTGTACTGTTCAACCAGCCGTGATGCGGAATCTTTCGGATTTAGCTGATAATCATTCATAGCCAGCGATTTGCCCAGAAGATTTTGTGCAACGGAAGCGCTCCTGTCAGGAAAGCCCTGGCTGCGAAGCAAACGTAAATACCGCAGGGCCTCCCTGGTATCGCCCTTTTCGTTAAAACAGGCGATCGCCTGTTCCGTAAGATAGGGGTTCGACCGCTCACTGATAAAGTCATAAGCCCCCTCCGGATGTAATCCAAACCGTTCAAGACCAAAAAGTTGAAAGTTCCGCTCATTTTCGGTAAGTTCACTGACGGCAGTAACATAGTCACCACTGGCAACATGCCCGCGTGCACTCAGGAGTTTTTGCTGGTAACCGGCCGCCTGGCTGTATTTGGTCAGGGTGTCGCGGATCGCTTCATCTGAAAACCTGCATCCGGCGGCTGAATCAATGAGCGCCAGGGCCTGCTTCAGATAACCCGAAGCTGAAAAATATTTTTTCTGGGCGATCGCCCGGTCAGCGCCGATCATCTGAAGACTAACCGAATCCTGGATATTCCGGCATTGTTGCTCCGTGATCTTAGCCTCAAACTTGCCCAGCGTAGATATAAATTCCGGATCATCCTGCAACCCATAAACGAATCCGGTCGACCTCGCTTGCTCGAGGGCCACTTTGGCCGAATCGAACTGATTGGCCCATATCTTTTTTTGTGCCGCGCCCAGCTGTATGATGAGGAAGTTCTTCATGGTCAATCGATAAACAGAATCAAATGATTGATCGGGGGCAATACCGTACTGATCAGAAAGTGATTTGGCCTCTGAAAGCCGGGCAAGCGCAAGGGTAAACTGACGCTGACCAAGGGCCAGTTTCCCGGCATTAAAAAAGCGGTCCATCTTTATTTTACCAATGGCCGGGGCCAGTGAGTCAACCACACCAGAGGCCGCATCGGTTCCACTGACCGCATTCCTGAGCTGCAACGCCTGTTGGTAATAGAACAATATGGTATCGGGCTGATAATGGTCTGCTGCCACCAACAACTTGCCAACCGATTCGTTTAAAAGTCCTGTCATAGCCAGGTTTTTCTTTTCATCCAGGTGTTTTTCAACAAATATCAGGTCGGCGCTGTCATATTTTGTTTCAAGACTTTGATAACAGTCCAGCGCCGCTCCATATTCCTTTTGCTCAAGCAGCAGATCGCATTCCGAATTCCTTTGAAAAAAAAGTCCGCTGTAGACGGCCAGGTATAACGAATCGGAAACAATCAGGTTCGAATGGTCCTTTGCATAAAGATCTGCTTTGGCAAGATAGGTGTCGGCCATGTTGAATTTCCGGTTGCGTATACATTCCTGGGCAATTCCTGTGTAGGAATTATATATCCCGTAAGCCGCCTGGGTAAGCAGGTTGTTATCGGGCACGACATTGTTGTTGAATGGGTTACATTCAGCAAACCTGCGCGCATGATCCATCATCAGGAATGCCTCTGAATACTGGTACTGGTCCATCAGCTGTCGGGCCTTGTTCTGGTACGAGAGATAAATCCGGCCTGCAACAAACCTTTTTAAGGTATCACCCTTGGCGCCAGGGTAACATTTTGACAATAACATTCCAAGTACATTATCTTCAAAAGGGAAGGAACTTTGATCAAAGCAATGATCCAGCCAATCCTGGTATATCCGGCTCTGAAGGCGATCCATGAGTTTGGTACGGAGAACATACGACAGGATCCTCCCCGTAAAATAACCGGCAAGGCTGTCAACATTCCTGCTCCATGAAACAGCCCCGGCCTTTTTCAATGCATCAATATAGTTATAGGTAAGGCTTCGCGACTGCCGGAACATGGCATTATACTTTTCAGACAACCGGCCGGGATCTAGGCCATCCGGCAGCAATGTCACGGGGAAATCACGTACCTGAATCCTTTCAAGCACCTTGTTCATCTCTTCAATTTTCATGTAATTGACCGGCAGGCAGGCCCGATCGTCCAGATCAATACCTGCCGCCATCAACGCCAGGGAATCGAGCAATATGACTGAAGCATAATAATCATGGATGAGTTCAAGCCTGTTTTTAAAAGCAACCAGTCCCGTCGAATCATAAAACAGTTCCACCTCACGCACCATCAGCGTATCTACCTTTGGGTCAAAGTCGGGAACAGGGAGTGAAAAGACCTGGTTGCCATGGTAATCCAATGAATTTTTACTAAAGAAAATTTCCGAAAAACTGGTGGTATCGAAGCGATTGGCCCACTTTAGCTTCATATTGATGAGCGTAGGGAACAATACGTCGCTGACCGGAAAGTGCCTGAAAACCTTATCCCCGCTTATCCCCGGATTGATAAAAAGGATTGAAAGCATATTCTTACCCTCCTGCGCATAAATTGTCATCGACAGTGTAAAAGAAACCTGGACTTTAACCTGCCAGGGTTCACGAACGATATCTTTGGCCAGTTCACGCAGTACCGCATTACCATTGACAAACAATCCTCCTTCGGCAGGTCGGAACGGAACTTTACAGTTCATTTTTATCAGTGAAGTGGAGACCACCTCCTGGGCTTGCATAAACAGGGGAAGCCAGATCAGCATCAAGGTCAAAAAAAATATCTTCCTAAAACAGGCAGGAGTCAGCATAAAATTATCAGCACTTTCTTTTGAAAAATCACAAAAACAGAATCAGTTGGGTTTGAAATTGTATTTACAACCGGGGGAGCAAAAATAAGATTTTCTCAGTATAGGAAAGACTATATCATTTGATAAGTTTTTTCCATTTTTGTTTACAACTATTAGGATCTTTAATTAGAGTCTGTTTAAAATTCATTTTGAAATTTGTAACTCCTTGAAAACTGTTAGTTTTTCATTATTCTATCTTCACTCATCGCTTTTCATTTTACATTAGTCGTTAACCCAATGAATAGAGTACAATGGAAAGTTGCCAGTGAAAAATGAATAAAGAAAAATGAACAGTATGTTAAAATTTAAACAGTCACTTAATAAAAAAAATTATATTTGAAAATTATTTACCATGGTTGTAAAAACTAAAAACTGGTCATATGCATCAACTATTTATTACGAGGATTTCATTTGCTATTGCATTGTTATTCGCACTAGGGGTAATAACAACATCCTGTAAATCAAAGGAACAGCAGAAAGGGGCACCTCCTTCCTTCAAAGTCATGGAACTCAAAGGGACCAAAGTGCCCGTTTACCTGCAGATGGTAGGCCAGGCAGTTGGCATCCCGACTGTTGAAATCCGTGCCCGTGTAGCCGGATACCTGCAGAGCTGGACCTTTCAGGAAGGCTCTGTCGTTCAGAAAGGACAGGCGCTGTTTTCCATTGAAAAAGATGAATACCAGAATAGCGTGAATTTCGCCGAAGCAGACCTCGAAAATAAAATCGCAGCATGGGAGAAAGCCAAACTGGATGTTGCCCGGCTGAAACCATTGCTTTCAACCAATGCCATCAGCCAGAACGATTACGACAAAGCGGTTACCACCGAACAACAGGACCGGGCGCTTGTGGCGAGTTCTAAATCCAATCTGGCGCAGGCCAAACTGAACCTGTCTTATACCACCATGGCATCGCCGATTACCGGTTACATCGGCGCTTGTAACGTACGTCCCGGAAACCTGGTTGGAAAGGGTGAAAGCACGTTATTATCCACTGTATCAGCTATGGATCCGATGTATGTTGAGTTCCAGATGAATGAGAATGACTTTCTCAGAATAAACCGGTACCTTGAAATTCACAAGGCCACCATGAAGGAGAGCCAGAATTATTTCAAGGTGTTTCTCAGTTTATCAGATAACCAGGCATATAATCATGTAGGGAAGATCGATTTTGTCGACCGGGCCATTAACCCGCAAACAGGTACGATTGCAATGAGAGCTGTTTTCCCCAATCCAAGCGGACTGATCAAACCCGGCAACTTTGCCAATGTAAACCTGGTGCTTATGGAAAACGAAAAGGGTATCGTGGTGCCGCAAAGTGCAACAACCCAGATTCAGGGTAAAAATTTCGTCTTCGTTGTGAATAAGAACAACGATGTAAACAGGATCCCTGTTTTACTTGGCCGTGGAATCGGGAATAAGTTTATTATTAACGGAGGATTAAATATTGGTGACCGGATTATGCTCGAAGGATTTCAGAAATTCCAGGAGGGGATGACGATCAACCCGGTATTGGTGCCGGATACGCTGACTGTGCCGCTTACGCCGTAGAAGGTCAGGTAGCGAGGTAGCGAGGTAGCGAGGTAGCGAAATAGAGAAACAGAGAAGTAGAGAAATCAATCAAAAATTACGCTGTGTATCAAATTTGTCACTTGTCACTTGTCACTCGTCACTCGTCACTTGTCACTTGTCACTTGTCACTTGTCACTTGTCACTCGTCACTTGTCACTCGTCACTTGTCACTCGTCACTCGTCACTTGTC
>CAISJJ010000160.1 GCA_903885595.1 uncultured Bacteroidales bacterium | reverse complement strand
GTACGCCTACCATGTGCGAACCAAGCCGCTTTATCAGCGAGATTCCCGAATCATTCATTGATTTTCCCAGGAAAATCAACCCGGTAAAAACAAGTTTCTCAACCTCCGACAATTGGTCGGCTGCGTTATCGGGCATCAGCCTGCCTCCTAAAAAGGTGACTTTGCCAAAAAATTTCCAGAAGCTTACACAAACCTATAGTGATGCCAATCCTGCCACCCCCGATTCCCCCCCCTCTGATGTAGAAGAGATTCAAACCGGGATGGAGGTCATCCATGAACGTTTCGGAATAGGAAAAGTGGTTAACCTTGAAGGCGTTGGACCAAACAAAAAAGCAACTGTTTTCTTCCCTGAAATAGGTCAGAAACAATTGCTTCTGCGGTTCGCTAAGCTGCGGATCGTGAAGTGATTACTTCAGCTTAAGATCACCGGTGAGTACTCCGGTCAGTTTATTCTGATCATCATACAACGGAATCGAGTAGGTTACCATAACCACTCCGCCACCGCCATCATCAAAATAGGGATTGCTCCAGACCGGTTTCTGTTGATCAACAGGCACCGAATACCATTCACTCAGTGTGTAATCGTAAGCCTCAGGAAGGTCCACCTGTTTAAACTCAGATCCATGCCGGTATACATAAGGGGCCGCTGCATGATTTTTGCCATCAGCTTCATCCGGCGCAAATGCCAGTGTGGAACCAAAAACCAACGGGTTCTCTTTAAGAAATTTTGTCAGAATGGGTGGCATATCTGCAGGTTTCAACGTCTTTCCTTTAATCTCACTGGCAAGATCGGCCACGGCATATTCGACGGTTGCCCTTTTGCAGGCGTCGGGCAATTGAAGAATCGATTCGTTGTAATGCAACACCTTCCATCCTGTGGCCTCCCGGCGCCATAACCATGATTCGACCAGGAACTGATCAATCTCCTCATCATCTTTGGTAACATACTTCTCTTTCATCGTGGCGAACCACACAGCTGCATCGGGTGATAAAACGATCACTCTGCTGCTTACAGGTTCAAACTTCTGACTTTTAATCGTATTGTAGGTGTTTGTAAACATCGAAGCGATATCCCTGGCATTATAGGCCAGACCGCCTGACACGAACACCGCAGCGGTATCATCACTTAGCCATTGAAAAGCCGAATCGGCATTTGCAATTGAAGCATAATGCGAGACCTTGTCCATGAGTTGATTGATCGTGTCGGTGATCGCCATTTTTTCCAGTTCGCCAAACTCTTTGGTTTGCCTGCAGCCCGTCAGTGAACCCGCAACCAGGAGCAGGACAAGTAGGACATTGAGAAGGTTTTTTTTCATAATCTGAGATTTAAGTAAGTACATTTTTTAACCACCCTGACAGGGTCCGCCACCCTGACAGGGTGGCGGTTTGTTTGATTATATGATTTTCTAAAATTATAAAATTCACAAACACAACAATAAACTTTTTTCAATTCATTCAATTTCATTGTATCTTTGCAAAAAATTACACGTGAACGAACAAATGGAGTACAACACCACCCGCGAGATGATGTTGATACCGGAATATGGCCGGAATATACAACATATGATACAGTATATCTGTACAATTGAAGACAGGGAAAAGCGGAACAAAGCAGCGAAATTTATTGTGAATGTTATGGGCCAGATGCACCCGACCGTAAAGGAATCGGGAGATTTTAAACATAAACTCTGGGATCACATGTTCATTATTGCTGATTTCAAGCTGGATGTGGATGCCCCTTATCCCCCGCCACCACCCCTTTCGCTCAGCACGAAGCCCGAGCACCTATCCTATCATGATAAAGAGATTGAATTCAAGCATTATGGCAAAAATATTGCCCTCATGATTGAAAAAGCGACTGAGTATGAAGAGGGAGCTGAAAAGGATGCGCTGGTACATGCGATTGCAAACCACATGAAAAAATCGTATCTGAACTGGAATCGCGAGTCGGTCAATGATGAACTGATTGAAAAGCACCTCAACATTCTTTCCAAAGACCAGCTCAAATTGAACCAGGATTTCAGATTTACCCATACCAACGATATCCTCGCCCAAAACCAGAAGCGAAAACCATTCCGACAGGGGCCAGACCGGAATTTCAACAAGCAGGGCACTTTCCCCAAACCGAATTTCAATACCAACCAGCGCGGCCGGAATAAACCCCAATGAGTTCCTTTGAAATCATCGGAGGAAAAAAACTAAGCGGTGAAATAACCCCCCAGGGCGCCAAGAATGAAGCCTTGCAGGTCATATGTGCCTGTCTGCTGACTGCAGATAAGATAACCATTCACAATATTCCCGACATCAGGGACGTCAATAAACTCATAGAGTTGCTGCAGGCCATTGGCGTTCGCGTTGAAAAAATCAGCAATTCGTCGTTCACCTTCGAAGCAAAGTTGGTTGATTTCGGTTTTTTGCGGACAAGGGAGTTCCGCGAAAAGGTTGGGAGTCTTCGTGGTTCCATTATGATCCTGGGGCCCATGCTTGCCAGGTTTGGAAAAGGATTTGTTTATATTCCCGGCGGTGACAAAATCGGACGCAGGCGGCTTGACACTCATTTTATCGGGTTGCAGAAGCTCGGTGCCGATTTTGAATACCATCAGGAGGAACAGCTTTTCAGTGTAAACGCCCCTGATCTCAGGGGGGCCTATATGCTGCTGGATGAGGCTTCGGTTACCGGCACCGCCAATATCATCATGGCCGCGGTAATGGCCAAAGGTACGACCACCATTTTCAACGCAGCCTGTGAACCCTATATTTCGCAGCTGTGTAACATGCTGGTCTCGATGGGTGCGCAAATACAGGGAACCGGATCGAACCTGCTGACCATAACCGGAGTCGAAAGTCTTCATGGATGCGATCATACGCTCCTGTCGGACATGATCGAAGTGGGTAGTTTTATCGGGCTGGCAGCCATGACCGGTTCAGAGATCACCATCAGGAATGTAAACTACCACCACCTTGGACTGATCCCGGAAGTTTTCAAACGCATGGGCATCAAGATTGAAAAGCGGGATGACGATATTTTTATCCCGTCGCAGGACCACTATGAAGTTGAAACATTCATGGATGGCTCCATCATGACCATTGCCGATGCGCCCTGGCCAGGCTTTACCCCCGACCTCATCAGCATCGTCCTGGTTATTGCCACCCAGGCAAAAGGAAGTGTCCTTGTCCACCAGAAAATGTTTGAAAGCAGACTCTTTTTTGTGGATAAACTTATCGACATGGGCGCCAGAATCATCTTGTGCGATCCTCACAGGGCAACCGTAATCGGGCTTGATCATCAGCATCCACTGAGAGGAATCAGCATGTCCTCTCCCGATATCCGTGCCGGAGTGGCATTGCTTATCGCGGCATTATCGGCAGAGGGTAAAAGCATCATTGACAATATTGAACAGATTGACCGCGGTTACCAGGCAATTGATCTCAGGCTTCAGCAACTGGGTGCATCCATCCGCCGGATTTCCGGCTGACAAATTGTCGCAGTTCATCAACTGGCAGGTTTTTTGATAAGATTTACCCGAATAAAATTCGAATACCTTTGTTATGATGGGAAAAAGAAAAAAGGACGAGAAACAATCCATGAAAAATACTTTTGAAAACAGTACGGCCGCGCAAGAGGCAGAAGAGCGGGATGGCCTTGAAAGAGAAAATACTGAAGCAACCGTTGATGCGGCTGCAGGGTCGGCAACAATCCAGGGATTAAATGAACAGGTTTCAGAACTCAATGACCGGTATCTCCGGCTGTATTCAGAGTTTGATAATTACCGGAAACGTACCCTGAAGGAAAAAGCTGAATTAAACAAATATGCTTCTTCCGAGATTATTACAAGACTGTTGCCGGTACTGGATGACTTTGAGCGTGCTATCAGGGCATATGATGAATCATCGGAGGCCGGAAAGTCGCTTAAAGAGGGCGTTGTCCTCATTTTTAATAAATTCCTTTCAATTCTCAATCAGCAAGGCCTGGAACAGATGCGTACAGCGGGAGAATCATTTGATACCGATTTTCATGAGGCCATCACCAATATTCCTGCTGCAACCCCGGCCCAAAAGGGAAAGATCGTTGATGAGGTCGAAAAGGGTTACCTGCTCAACGGGAAGGTTATCAGATATGCTAAAGTGGTCGTGGGAAGCTAAAGAGAAATTATGTCGAAAAGAGATTACTATGAAATCCTGGAGGTAAGCAAGGATGCATCGCCCGAGGAGTTAAAAAAAGCTTACCGTAAGCAGGCCATCCGGTTTCATCCTGATAAAAACCCAGGGAAAAAAGACGCCGAGGAAAAATTCAAGGAGGCTGCTGAAGCCTATGAAGTGCTCAGCGATCCGAATAAACGGCAGCGGTATGATCAGTATGGACATGCCGGCATGGGTAATGGAGGAGGCTTTTCCGGGTTCGGCGGAGGCGGCATGAGCATGGATGACATTTTCAGCCATTTCGGCGATATTTTTGGCGGAGGCGGCGGAAATGATCCCTTCAGTTCATTCTTTGGCGGAGGCGGCCGCAGGGGAAAGACCGTGAACCGGGGCTCAAACCTTCGCGTAAAGGTAAAACTGACACTGGAGGAGATTGCACACGGGGTTGAAAAGAAGATAAAAGTTAACAAGTATATTGCCTGCGAAACATGCAAAGGCACCGGCGCCAAGGGCGGAAGCTCTTTCAACACCTGTTCCACCTGCCGTGGCACCGGGCATGTAACAAAGGTTACTTCAACTTTCCTGGGCCAGATGCAAACGACGGCAACTTGCCCGAACTGCGGCGGTGAAGGACAGATCATTACCGATAAATGTACCGATTGTGCCGGAAACGGGGTGATAAAAGGAGAAGAGGTCATCTCTATCAGGATCCCGGCCGGCGTTTCGGAAGGCATGCAGCTTTCGATGGGAGGCAAAGGCAACGCCGCTGCCAGGGGAGGTGTTGCAGGTGATCTCCTCATCCAGATAGAAGAGATCGGCCATGAAATGTTCGAACGCGACGGGAACAATCTGTTATTTGAGCACTATATCTCCTTTTCAGAGGCAACCCTGGGAAGCAGCGCTGAAATCCCCACCATCGACGGCAAAGTAAAGATCAAAATTGAACCGGGAACCCAGAGCGGTAAGGTTTTACGCCTGCGCGGAAAAGGGTTGGCAAGCATCAATGGTTATGAAGGAAAAGGCGACCTGCTGATCAACATTATCATCTGGACTCCCAAAACTCTTTCGAAAGAGGAAAAAGCCATGCTTGAAAAGCTGGGAAAATCTGACAATTTCAAACCTTCCCCCGGAACCCATGAAAAAAATATCTTTTCCCGGATGAAGGATTTATTTGAACAATAACCGACCATCGCATGGATCTCTTTTCAGCCCAGTTTGTCACGAAACAGTATGCAAATCACAAAGCTCTTGACAAAGTAAGCATAAACGTTCCGGAAGGCAGTATTTTCGGGCTTCTTGGTCCTAACGGCGCCGGCAAAACTACCCTTATCCGCATTATAAACCAGATCATTGCCCCTGATGAAGGGGAACTGGTATTTATGGGGCGCAAACTCAAGCCAAACGATATCGCACTTATTGGCTACCTACCCGAAGAGCGCGGGCTGTATAAAAAGATGACGGTTGGTGAACAGGCCATGTATCTTGCCCAGCTCAAAGGGTTGAGCCGCCACGAAGCCCAAATCAGGCTTAAATTCTGGTTTGAGAAATTCGGGATCAAAGGCTGGTGGAACCGTAAAGTTGAGGAACTTTCAAAAGGGATGCAGCAGAAGATTCAGTTCCTGGTAACCATCATCCATGATCCGAAACTGCTGATTTTTGATGAACCATTCAGCGGGTTCGACCCCATTAACGCCAACCTTATGAAGGAGGAAATCCTTGCCCAGAAGGGAAAAGGCGCCACCATCATTTTTTCGACACACAACATGGCTTCGGTCGAAGAGTTATGCGACGATATCGCCCTGATCGACCGTTCAAAAGTGATTTTAAGCGGCGCGATGCGCAGCATTAAAAAAACATACAAAACCAATACTTTCGAAGTCAGTTTCAATACCTTCGAAGGTGCGCTCGGCGATATCCTGCCCGAAACCTTTACGATTCTTGATGAAAGCAGGGACGCCGACCACCGGCATGCCCATGTCAGGCTTCCGGCTGGCGCCACACCCAATGACCTGATCCGTTCATTGCTGCCCTCTGTCACAATCTATTCTATCAATGAACTGATACCCAGCATGAACGATATTTTCATCCAGGCAGTTACGCTTCAATCACCCCAACCTGTAACGCACAACTGATATGAGAAAAATTTTCCTCATTATCCAGCGGGAATACCTAACCAGGGTCAGGAAAAGATCATTTATCGTAATGACAATACTCGGCCCCCTGCTCATGGCTGCCACCATCGTCATCCCTATTTACCTGGCTACCCGGACCGATGAAACCAAGACGGTGGCCGTACTGGATGAAACCGGAATTTTTAATGAAAAATTCAAGGACTCGGAGAATATCAAGTTTCACTATCTCGCAAGTGATATTGGAAACGCCAAGGCCAATTTCACGAAAACCGGCGACCATGCCCTGCTTTACATTCCTAAAACAGAGGTATCGCTTCCGGTTAATGCTATTCTCTATTCTGAAAAGAATGTCAGCATCAATATCACATCCTATATCAGGAACGTGATGAGCAAGCAGATAGAGGAGCTGAAACTGCAGGCCAGGCTTCGTGAACTGCAAACCGACAAACAGGAACCCATCTCAGTAGATGACCTGCTGCGTTCGATCAAAACTTCTGTCGACATCAATACCCTGAAAATAGGCGAAGATGGCAAAGAGTCGAAAAGCTATACAGAAATCAACATGGTACTGGGTATGTTTTCGGGCATCCTTATCTACTTCTTTATCTTCATGTTCGGTTCACAGGTTATGCGCGGTGTGATTGAAGAAAAAACAAGCAGGATTGTCGAGGTGATCATCTCTTCGGTAAAACCCTTTCAACTGATGATGGGTAAAATCATCGGCGTCGGGCTTGTGGGTCTTACTCAATTTCTGCTGTGGGTGGTTCTTACCTTTGCGATTGTCACGATTGTCACCTCAACCATGTCGCCAAAAGCGGCAGGAAAATCGGCTACAGAACAATTGATTAAACAGAACCAGACCATAAATCCAGGTATGGCCGAAGCCATTCCCGTGCAGTCAAAATCCGGTACTGATGAGATGGGAGGCGTAATGGAGGCCATAAACTCCGTGAATTTCCCGGTTATGATCGGCTCCTTTCTGTTCTTTTTCCTGTTCGGATACCTTCTTTATGCCGCATTGTTCGCGGCCATCGGCGGAGCTGTCGACAGTGAAGCCGACACGCAGCAATTCATGCTGCCAATTACTATACCGCTCATTCTTTCCATCGTCATGGCGCAATTCATCATCCGTGATCCCGACGGGCCCGTTTCATTCTGGTTCTCGATATTCCCGCTCACTTCGCCGGTAGTGATGATGATACGCATTCCATTCGGAGTGCCCTATTTGGAGGTCATTCTGTCAATGGATTTACTGCTGCTGGGTTTTTTAGGCACTACCTGGCTTGCAGCGAAAATCTATCGCACCGGCATCCTTATGTATGGGAAGAAGGTGAATTATAAAGAGCTGTGGAAGTGGGTGAGGTATAAGAATTGAATATCGAATGTCGAATATCGAATGTCGAATATCGAATATTGATCAATGAATGTTGAATTATGAAGTAAAGGAAAAAAATGAAATTGATTGAGCGATATTATACCAGTGAAATTAACATATGGGGCAGAGACATTTTTCCATACGCTCCGTAGGAGCGAAATGTGGGTAGAACGATGAGGTTCAGGAGCATATCGCG
>CAISJJ010000159.1 GCA_903885595.1 uncultured Bacteroidales bacterium | reverse complement strand
TTCCTGTATCTCAACGAAAAGTTCTTCTTTGGTTTTGTCCTGAATGTTCATAGCAAAGATTGTTTTTAAATGTTGACATGCACTGCCCCTCTTAGCATTAGCTATCACGATTGGTAAAGATAGTAACAAATCAAATAAAAGGTTGTGAAAAAACAGCCGTACATTGAAATATCTGGCTGCATTTAATAGCATGTTCTCCCACAGAGATGAACCAGCCAAAAATATAAGGCATTAAACCAAGATAGATGATAACCAGGTTGTAAATTCTTTACAGGTTTAGTTCCATTCATGAAATGTCACCTTGTTGTAATAATTCACCTTGCATTTTCTCTGTTACAACCCCTGATTTCTCTGCTTCACTTCAAACGCCCCGGACAGGAATAAATAACAGCATAATTTTGCCGGATCGATCAGGCAAATAAAATCAATCATGTTCAATATGATTGAGTGAAATGATTACTTTCGTTCAATCATCCTTTTTTTTTGATAGATGTTGATTGATCATTAAAAAACGAGTTTTTTTCATGACGGAACCACTTAATTTTAAAGATACAACAAGCTGGCATTTTGCGGCTTGGGCGGCACTGCTGGTTAGTATCATGGCCAATCTCCCCATCATCGATATGGTTTTCCATAAGGTTCGGGAGGTTGAAACAATCCCCCATGTACCGGTGCACCAAATGCCTGGGTTTGCTGTTCCGGGTCTGGTTTTACAATTGATTATTACCTTTCTTTTTGGTTTTTTACTTATCCGCTATCTTCAGAACCATCAATGGAAATCAGGGATAAACAAGGACTTTCAGTGGATGTTGCTATTCAAGGTTTTTGGCCGGTTTACGGTGTATTTTATCCTGATGTCGGGACTGATTCTTTTCACCATCCACGAGGTTTCCTGGATTATCAGTTCGGTGGCAACGCGCGGATTACTTGTGCTCGTTTCGGCTGTTTTCCTGACCAATTATATGAAAATTCAGTCGAATCGGGAAAAAATTTATCGTGAAAATGAGGCGCTGAAAGAATCTAACCTGCAAAATCAGATCGAGGTCCTGCGAAACCAGCTGAATCCTCATTTCTTTTTCAATACACTGAATACACTCAGTTACCTTATCAGTCAGGACCAGGCAAAGAGCCAGTTATACCTGAATAAACTCTCCTATGTTTTGAGAACTTCCATCGAACTGCAGCAAAGCGACCTGATCCTGCTTACTGAAGAGATCAAACTGGCAGAGGCATATTTTCACCTGCTTTCGATCCGTTTTGGCGGCAATGTGATGCTTGATATTCTTGCGGATGATGCGGGACATTACAAAGTACCTCCGATGACCATCCAGATGCTGATCGAAAATGCCATCAAGCACAATATCATTTCCACCGGCCAGCCATTGAAGATAGAGATTGTGCTCGGCAAAGAAAGCAAATCGCTTACGATCAGCAACAATCTCCAACCCAAAGTTGATGCACCGGGAGCCGGGATCGGACTGAAAAATCTCGATGAACGATTCAGGATGCTTGCCGGACGAAGCCCGGAAATTTTCAGCAAGGATGGCAAATTTACTGTTGCAATACCGTTAATTCCTGCCTGATGACAAAATGCCTGATCATTGAAGATGAATTTGCCGCATCAAGCCACCTGGCTGCTTTGCTGAAGAAGGTACAACCGGATATTGAAGTGCTGGCCATCGTTGAAAGCATCAAAGATGGTATGCTTTGGTTCAATGGTCATCCGGAACCGGATCTGATTTTTTCGGACATTCAGATTGCCGATGGCCTCTCGTTTTCAATTTTTGATAGCGTCAGGCCCCGGTCGCCCATCATCTTTACCACGGCTTATGATGAATATGCAATTAAAGCATTCAAGTTGAACAGCATTGACTACCTGCTCAAACCCATTGATGAGGAATCGGTCAGTTTCAGCCTGAATAAATTCAGGGATCAGCAGTTGTTGACCGGGACAAGGATCATTGATCTAATGCAGGCCGCCCGGCTGGA
>CAISJJ010000158.1 GCA_903885595.1 uncultured Bacteroidales bacterium | reverse complement strand
GCAGCACGGGTAAGGCCGTTTGAAATGGTAAGGGGCGACTCGGCCGGGGTCCAGGCAAGTACACCCACTCCATCGGTGGTGAGCATTTCGCCGCTGGAGCCGTCATCAACCGGCAAGGTATAGGTAATGTTGGACGCCTGGGTCCCTCCCTGGAATATGGTATGGTTTGCGGGTGAGGCGCCTCCTTCCAATATTCCGAATGTGCCATCGACCGTAAGCTTTTGACCCGGCGCTATGGCGCCGATGCCGACATTACCATTCTCATCAATCCTCATTCTTTCGGTCAGGGCACCCCCGTTGGTGTAAAACAACAATTCACCCTCAGCCTGCGAATTTGTAATTCTGGTCTCAATCCTGGCAATATTCTGGATGCCGATGGTCGACTGGGATAAAAAATCGATCCGTGTCACCGGTAGAAATGTTGTTCCGGAGGTGCCTTTTAACTCGAATGAAGCAATTTGATTTCCTCCAAGACCAAGAGTAGAAACACTCAGGTACCTGGCTGCCCCTGCAACATACCCGGGGCTGTTTGTACCGATTCCCACATTGTCGTCGGTGTTGGTAACGTATGTATTGGTTCCGTTGCGTGTCCACAAATTACCTGTTGATATATCATTCCAGGTAGTTCCATCGTGGATAAAAAGTTGATCCAAATCTGTATCATAGACCATAAGCCCTGCGGTTGCGATTGAACCCAGCGTAATGCGTTGCACCGTTCTGAGCCTGGGTAGAAGAAATCCCTTACTGTTTGATTTTACATCAAGCATTGCGTTGGCATTGGGTAAGCTGTTGTCTGTGTTGATGCCCACCTGGGCAATCGATGCGCTGCCAACGAACAGAAGCATAACAATTAATGAGAGTTTTCTTTTCATGATTAAAGATTTTTGATTGGGTGAGAATGGGGATTTAATGAACATTGTTCAAACTCAAAGTTTTCGGAAGAGGGCTTTGTAAGCGAAGCATTGTTATTGCAACAGGGCTCATGAAGTTCTTAAAACCACTCTTTTTAAAGGAGAAGAGTAACTCCTGATAAATAACGAATGATAGGTTTTCGGACTGGTGTCAGCATCGGCCAGGTCATTTTGAATGTTGTGACGGTTGACATAGTTTACCATTATGACATGGTAAAGTTACAATAATTATCATATTTGCAAAACAAAATGATTTATTTTACTGTGCGGCCGTCATTCACAAACCCCGATGGTGCAGATAGTTGAGAATATGCGCTGCTTGCAGGGACAAACATCAAGG
Source organism: uncultured Bacteroidales bacterium (assembly GCA_903885595.1). GTDB lineage: Bacteria > Bacteroidota > Bacteroidia > Bacteroidales > FEN-979 > CAIVAT01. The sequence goes on along the minus strand of CAISJJ010000158.1, from coordinate 69,351 downwards.
AGCCCGGTATCTGCTTTTACCCAATATTTTCGGGATTGCAAACATCAACCTTAAGCAGAAAGACCTTCCTGCCATGACAACGGCCTGCTTACATAACACTTTATTTATCATCACGACCGGCCTGGGATTGGAAACTCCTTTCGCTTCTTCAACTCACAACATACTTTGTGAGAGACTTTGTATTTAGCACAAAAACACTCCTGTATGAGGTAATAATTTTGATTCAAGTGTTCACATGGATTACCCATCCTGTCATTGGCGGTTTCCACGAACATTGTGAGTTTGGAAATTACATTAAATTTGAAAGTTCAACTTCAATTTGCACAATTTTGCTATTGATTAAAAATCGCCCTTATCTGAAATGAGTCCACTTTATTGAATTAATTGATACAGGTTTGCCACCAGGAGTATATCTTTGTACAATCGTTTCATGAAAAACAGCACCAATGGTAAAAAAAACTACCCTCTTAATGGTTACCTTCCTGCTCTTCTTCGGGCAGGTTAAAGCCCAGAACTGGTCGACCCATTGTGGGAACAATGAACGCAACGGAATCAGTGAATTGCCTGGTCCTAAAAACATTAATACGCCTTTGTGGACGATCGGCAATGCGACGCCAACAGGGTTGGGGATGAACATTTATTCTTTCGGGGATCTGTTTGTGACCTCCAGGGTGGATTTTTCCCCCTACAATGCCATCATTGAATGCCGTAACCTGTTGACCGGAGTCCTTGTATGGACATCGCCCAACCTGGGCGCTTCATCTATACTTTTTGCCATCGGGTTTAATGAAGATGCCGTTTATGCACACGACTACTATTCCAACCTGATTTATGCTCTGCGCGTTTCAGACGGATCAGTAAAATGGGTTTCAGATCAATCATCCTACACCTTTGGACCCATGGACGGCGCAATATATACATGCGGGAGAGACATCATCGTAAACGGCGCTTTGGGTTCAGTGGATGCATCCACTTTATGCCTTGACAAAAACACAGGATTGGTGCGCTGGACCAATTCGAACTGGTTTGCCGTAACGCCGAATGAGACCAAGGCAGCCCACGGCGATCGTCTTTACATGATCACGGGCGCTCTCAATCAGCCAAAACAACTTGTGGCTGTCGATATCGAAACCGGTGCAAATCTATATTATTCTGAAGCTCTGCCCGGCGACGGAGACCAGGAAGGTCCCATCGCCATTAGCCCCGATGGAACCATTTTCTTTCGGCGCGATGGTGGGAATTTATTTGCTGTTGCTGACAATGGAAGTGGATTTGACATCTTATGGACCCGCACACCAATCAATATGGGACCTTTCGTCATGAATTACGGAATCGACCCTAAGGGAAACCTTCTTTTAATGGATAACGGAAAGATCTACAGGTTAAATAAATCGGACGGAAGCCCGATGGATTCATCATTGGTCAATACCTTCAACAGTGGCAGAATCACAGTAGATTCAGATTCAGTGGTCTATGTTAATAACACTGAAGGCGATTATTATGCTCTGACCTATGACTTGCAAACTACCCTTTGGTCCACCTTAACCATTAACGGGAACTATTATGCCGGCCCCTCAATTTCAAAAGAAGGCATCATGGTGGTTTGCGGGGCAGGCAGTACCATCAAAGCATATAAATATAATGGAACACATGCACCGGTCGCAGATTTCGAGGCTTCCCGGTATCGTATTTATACCGGTCAGAGCGTAGATTTCTTTGATCAGTCATCCTTTTCTCCATCGTCGTGGAATTGGGAATTTACAGGGGGGAATCCTCCCAATTCCACAGATATGGATCCCATGGGCATTTATTATGACGAACCCGGTACCTATCCTGTAAAAATGATAGCAACCAACGAATCCGGGACTGATACGGTTACAAAAATGTGTTATATCGAGGTCGAACTGTATGAGGGTGTTGAACCGAATACTCCTATTGTTAACACACGTATTTCCCCAAACCCCGTGCGTGAATATGCAATCCTGTCATCAGACCAGTCTTCAGAAATCTCAATTTTCAACAGCATCGGCAAGGTTGTGTTCCAGGATAAAAAGTTAAACAGGGAGCGTAGGATAGATTTCTCTAATTTTAGTCCGGGAATCTACATCGTGCGGTTTTCCGGTGAAGGATTTACAAGGTTGGAGAAATTGGTTGTCGGTAGTTAAAGTTTTTTCCCGGGGATGCAAATCATACAGGTTTACAGAAGGGCCTGATTGCCTCAGTGATATTCATTCCGGCGTTTTGTCCGGGTACGATTCTGATTTTGAATTTCCATAAATATTGAAAGACTGCCTTTCCTGATCTGCCAATCCTGAATTTACGGAAATCACCTTAAAAACAAACGTTTACCTGTACAAACAGAACGACAATATTTTGTACCTTTGCATTTCGCTTCGGTCCGGACAAATTAAGATCAAACAGATATATCCACTCACCTTTTAAATTCAAATTACCTTGAACGCACATCGTACACTTCTGCTCCTTGTCCTTGTTTTCTTAGGCTCCTTGCTGAATGCCCAGGAATCAAACTCCAATGCCGGCGATAACTCATTGCCAGCGCAACTGTTTTCAGGAAAGTCTGAGCGATATTTTCGTTTCATGATCCGTGATAAAAAAGAAATCAGCAAACTGACCCGCATTATCTCCATCGATAATGTCAAGGGTGATACCGTTTGGGCCTATGCGAACCGAAAGCAGTTCACCGGTTTTCTTCAGTCAGGATATGAATATAAAATCCTGCCAAATCCCGGCGATCTCATTTATCCGCGGATGTTGGATAACGTCAACTTAAAAGACCGGACGGTCTGGGATTTTTATCCCACCTATACTGCCTACCTCAGTTTGATGGCCCAGTTCCAGGCCAATTATCCTGCTTTGTGCAAGATCGACACCATTGGGATGTCGACCGATGGAAGGTTACTTCTTGCAGCAAAAATATCTGATAATGTAGCCACGGATGAAGGGGAACCAGAGTTCTTCTATACCTCTTCCATTCACGGGGATGAAACAACCGGTTATGTGCTGATGCTTCATCTGATGGATTATCTCCTGCTTAATTACGGCACCGACAGCCGTGTAACCAACATGCTGAACAACACGGAAATATGGATCAACCCATTGGCCAATCCTGATGGAACTTACAATGGCGGTAACAATACTGTAAACGGAGCTACCCGGGGCAATGCCAACGGTGTTGACATGAACCGCAACTATCCCGATGCACAGGAGGGCCCCCACCCCGATGGAGAAGCGTGGCAGGTGGAAACGGAGGCTTTTATGAATTTTGCCGGTATCCGTGATTTTGTAATGTCGGCCAATTTTCATGGCGGAGCCGAGGTGTATAATTATCCCTGGGATACCTGGCCACGGTTACATCCTGATAACAACTGGTGGATTTTTACCGGCCGTCAGTATGCAGATACTGTGCATGTTCACAGCGGGGGAGGATACATGAATGAATGGGACAATGGAATTACCAATGGTTACGCATGGTATGAAGTACATGGAGGCCGGCAGGATTATATGAACATTTTCAGGCAGTGCCGGGAAGTTACCATTGAGTTATCAAACACGAAATTATTGCCTGCCACGCAGTTGATCTCCCACTGGAATTACAATTACCGCTCGCTGCTGAACTACATCGATCAGTCACGCTATGGCATCAATGGCATTATTACCGATTCGATTACAGGCAATCCTTTGCATGCAAAAGTATTTATCGCCGGACATGATCAGGACAGCACACACGTATATTCATCGGCGGTGACCGGAGACTATTACCGGCCGATCAAGGCAGGATCATACAACCTTACCTTTTCTGCTGGTTGTTACCGCACGAAAACCATTCAGAATGTAAGTGCAACCGACCTGAATACCACCATCCTGAATGTCCAGCTTTACCCTTATGGTGGATTGAACCCTGAATTTACTGCCGATAAAGTGAATGTGACTTTCAGTGAACCGGTGTATTTTACCGATTTATCGTGTGGCAGTCCGGTAAGCTGGCAATGGAGTTTCCCGGGAGGAAATCCGGCCACCTCTACTGATCCAAATCCTGTGGTTGTTTATGCGGCGGCAGGCGTTTATGATGTTTCACTGACCATTTCAGATGGCGTTGATTCACAAACCCTGCTGAAACAAGGCTATATCACAGTTGCACAGAATATCATCATGGCCAATGGGAACATAACAACCTGTGCCGGAAATTTTTACGATTCGGGAGGCCCCGACGCCAACTACAATAACAGCGAAAATAAAGTAATGACCATCAATCCCGCCACTTCGGGAGCCATGCTCAAGGTCAGCTTTTCACAGTTTGAAACAGAGAGCGGCTATGATTACCTGTATATTTACAATGGTTCTTCAGTAAGTGCGCCCCAAATCACCGGCAGCCCGTTTAACGGAACCGCTTCACCCGGAACAATCACAGCCTCGAATGCCAGCGGTTCGCTGACCTTTAAATTCACCTCCGATAATTCAGTAACCAGGATCGGCTGGGCTGCCAGCATCGAATGTGAAGGAGGTGCCACCGGACATGCCATCAGCGGCGCCATAACCTATCCCAACGCCGCCAATACCCCGATGCACAACATCCCCGTGAAATTGAAAAACTCGGGCGGAACCGTGATTGCCACGGTCAGCACATCTGTGTCAGGCAACTATTCCTTTACGGGAATCACAGATGGAAATTATACTGTTGAAGCTACGACCGATAAGCCATGGGGTGGAGTTTCTGCTGCCGATGTCCTGTTGTTCAAGAAACATATTGGCAACATTGCCCCCTTATCCGGAATTTTCCTGGCATGCGGAGACGTCAATGCAAGTGGTTCGCTCTCGGCCAGTGATGTGCTGCTCATTAAAAAGCGGATTATAACCATTGTCACCTCTTTTCCTGTTGGCGATTGGCTTTTTGAAAATCAGGCAGTCACTGTCAGTGGCAATGATGTCACCCGTAATTTTAACGGCATCATCTATGGCGATGCCAATGCCTCCTATACCTGGACAATCCTGGATGCTCCCGGGCTTTCAAACGATCCGCTCAATCAGTTAAAATCAGGTTCAGATGGAACAATCACCCTCGAAACGCCAAAAAAGACCTCAAAGGGACGAATTATTGTTCCGATAACAGTTTCATCAATCCGTGAATCAGGCGCTTTCCAGTTCAGTATTCAATATGATCCCGCAAAGTTATCCTTTGTGGAGGCCAATAACTGGTATGCCGGAATCGAAGATGTGACCATTGCCAATCCTCAGCCCGGAACTCTGGCATTACTTTGGGCCGCCGATGCCCATGGAATTTCGCTGAATGGCACCTTAAGCAATCTTGTTTTTAATTCAGTTGCCGACGGCACACCTGATGTTTCATGGTCGGCCTCTCCCACCCCCTGCGAATGGTTTGATTTCGACGCCCGCAGACTGGACATCAGTTTGCAAAAAAGCACCGGAGAAAACGGAAATACACTGAATGAAGCTACTGAAGAAGATATGCGGATCTATCCCAACCCGGGAAAGGGATTATTTAATCTATCCCTGCCAACAGCCGGATCCAAAGAATTAACCCTGATGGTATACAACTCCATTGGTATGCAGGTGACCGGTTTAACATCTGCCGGCTCAAACCAGCAGGGACCATTGCAGATCAACCTCAGCCATTTGCCCGACGGGGTTTACTTTCTCCGTATTCAAACAGGGACAGAAAGGATCACTAAGAAATTGATTATAAGCAGGTAATTAAACCGGGACACACCCTATTCTTCCAGGGTGGTAATACTTATTCGTTTTTCAGCTATAAGCAGGTTGGGTTTTTCAGCTTTCATACCCCGGGTGATCTCAATGGCTGAATGGTCGTCGCCAAGGATAATTGTATTACCTCCGGATACCTCTGTATCAAGTTTTTTGAATGGTTCGGTCTGGGCGACCAATTGAAGAATCTCGGCGCCAAACGGCGGAGTACAGGTATATGATCCAGGTAAAAGGTATGGTTTGTTGATTTTTGTCTCATCCAGGTACCAGCTATCTTTTAAAAGCCATTTGTTTCCATCAGCCGTAAAATAAATAAGCCTGAGGAAACATGGCTGATCGGCCTGGACGTAAACCTGCATCTTTTCACCCTGTTTATAAACCGGGTTTTCCATCCCTTTATTGGTCCATAATTTCACCATTAACCCACTGTTTACAATTTCATTTGAACTGAGTTCCTTCTCCAGTTTTATTGCCGATTGATAATTTCCGGGAAGATATTCTATACCATTTTCAGTCAGCCAGGTGAGGGGAAAAAACTCCTCAATGCTCGCAATCGTTATACCTGTTTTTTCATTATTCAGATTAGCGATAACCTTAAGGTTCTTCCCATCGAGCCAATATGTACCAGAAAGCACCCATGGGAACCTGTTATCTTTTGCCGACTGATCGGGTGTGTAAATAGCAAATCCCTCAGCGGTAAGTTTCGGTTGGAGCGAAGCAGCAAGGTGAGCTGAAAATTTACTCCCCATTCCTGTATTCATGTATGTAAAACTGCCCAACCTGATGGTTCTGTCTTTAAAACTTTCAGGAATCTGTTGTTTAATCCCATCGGCAATAAAAAAACACAGATCATTCATGCTGTTCCTGGGTCCTGTCCGGAGTAAAGAAACAGCCCTTGAAACGGAATCGCTGAATGCTCCGTACTGCGTGGCAATTTCGGGCTTCCCTAATGTTAAAACTATGGCAACCTGGCTTTCCATCTCCCGTAAGAGCGGAAAACAATCAAGGTAGGTTTTTAAAGCTTCTCCGCGGTTGCCTGCTTTCATAAGCTGACTGGCAGTCCCAAGTTTTTTCGACAGCTGGGTAGATTCCAGGATCAAAGTGTTTTGTGTTGACGACAGAAAATCCTGAATGTTAAGATGTACGAATGCATAGGCTTCCTTCTTTTTAGTATCATAATATTCATTTACTTTCAGTCCGGTCAGGTCTGCCTGGGCATAAGAAGTACTGACCTGACGGAAAATTTCCAGGGTTTTTGTATTATGATTCTCTGTGTTGAGCGTGGCTGATGATGAAATCCTGGTGCTGATCGATTGGACCAGATAGGTCTTTGCATTTTCGAGCAGGGTTTTCTGTACCTCTTCAACCTTATCGGTCTTCCGGATAACAGCTGAGGCAAAACCTGTGAGGTATTTCTCATCGGGATATTGAAGTTTACGCTTTTCCGCTGAAACATAAGACGGGGGGGATTGGGAAAATACGCCTTGTTGGCTGATCAGAAAGCAGGTTAAAATCAGCAGCGCTTTTAAAGAGATCTTCATTGGTGAAAATTTTGACATGAATGATCAAATGGAACACACATAATATTATCGACCGTTAGTGTTAACAAGGCTGGCATCGATGTTCATGGATTCAGGGATTGGATAAAATGAAATTATTTTCGAAGTCAGGGACTTATGAATCCGGGGGAAGGATTAGTCGGTTCTTACTACCCGAAAGCCGGCACAGCGTTTTTTCCCGGATGGCTCGACCCATAACCGTTCTGTAACCCGCTGGCTGGTTGGCTGGTCAACGCAGGAACCGCCCCTTAACACGCGATAAACGCCAGTTGAAGGGCCCAATGGATTTTCTGCCGCACTCTTTGCGTAAAAATCAGCTCCGTACCAATCGCTGCACCACTCCCAAACATTTCCAGTCATGTCGTATAACCCAAACTCATTCGGACTGAAACTTCCAACAGGAGCTGTCATTCCGAACTTGTCATCGTAACCATTCCAGATAAATGAGATCCCCAGCTTTTTTGCCGAGATATCTGCCACATTCCCACCCGCCTTTCCTTTTGGGTCGGTATTACCCCAGCTATATTTTAAACGTTTTGGTCCGCCGGCAGCAAATTCCCATTCAGCCTCTGTTGGGAGCCGGTATGTTTTACCTGTTTTTTTACTAAGCCATTTGCAATATTCATTTGCGTCGTTCCAGCTCACATGGATCACGGGTTGGTTGTAATTGGCGGCGACCAGTACATTCCCGGCTGCATCGCATTTCCAGTTGACCCCGTTTCGTTTTTCCCATAGGCTCCCGGTCCAAACCCAGCTTCCGCCACTTTTTTCGGCATCGGTCTGATAGGCGGTATCATCAATGAATTTCTTGAACTGGTTCACAGTTACCTCATACTTCCCCATGGTAAAATTACTGAGGGTAACCGGGTGAACAGGTTTTTCATCAGCCGGGCCATCATTGCTGCCCATTGAGAAGGTCACCCCTTCCAAAAGTGTCATGTCGGGAAAGTGAGGTGACGCACCGGTCCGGGTTTTGGCAAATGAAAGCGGGATGGTTGTATTGGGATAGATTCGCACGATTTTTTCAACCGGTGCGTCATCAGGTCCGTCACCTGAAATCCTGATGGTATGATTTCCCGAAGTAAGATCATCAACAATGATCAAGGAGTCTGAATAGGTTATCTTTCGGTTAAACCTGTTATCAATGAAAAGTGAACCCTCGGTAACCGTCTTTATCTCAAGCCGGCCGAATGTTGTTGAGCTGGTTTTATTCAGGCAAAATACAAAGTCCCCCTTGTCAAAGTCCTGTTCGCTCATTTTCCCATATTGGGGATGTTGAGTACCTTTTGATATATTTACCACCTTTTCCTCCAGGAATGCAAATAACTCAGATCCAAGCACATATCCATCATCATTTTTATCGGCTTCGCCTTTAAGACCGAATACCAGCTGGTCGCAAAACCGGCTATTATCGGGTACCTTCTCGTCTGCGGAGCCACTGGTAATAAATTGCCTGACCTTAAGCGTGGTTTTATAACTTATGAGTTCGGGTGCATTATTGCCCCTGCGCCGGTCAAAAATAGCGCCCGAAAAGCAAGCATCAAAAATGAAAAGTGCATGTTTGCAGGCAATTTCCTTCGCATAATTTTCGAAATAATCAAGGGGAATCGCTGAAGCTAAAAAACCCGATTTGTTCTTGTCAAACTCCGGGCAATTAACGCCGAGCAGATAGCTTTTCTTCACTGCATTTACATTCCTGGTTATTCCATGACCTGCAAAATAAAAAATCAGGCAACTTTCCTGGTCTTGCCCATATTCTGCAATAAATTCACCGAACGCATCATCAAATGCTTTCTTGTCGGGAGGATTCATCTTTACTTTAACGGTAAACCCTAAGCTGTCGAGCAACGCCTTAACTGTTCCAATATCTGAAACAACGCCCTTCAGTGTATCAAATCCGTTATTATAGTCACTGGCGCCGATCAGCAGGGCTGAGCGCCGGGTATACAGGGTATCGAGCATTTTTATGTCAGGAAGGGCATCCGGCGTCATTCCACGTTCCTGGGCCGGCAGTGTTGCCGGCAGCAATGAAGCAATGATAAAAAACAGAAATGTAATTGTTTTCATCGGTTCATGTTTTTAAAAATCCATGCAGAAACTTTATAACCTGATCTCCATCAGAAGAAAAGCATCATTCATCGGGAGAGGATTGCCAGCGCAAACTTTCATTAAAATTACCCACTTAAACCCAACTAAAACACATCGGCAATTTAGTAAAAAAACCTAAATACTAAAAAAAAAATGAAGATTTTTTTAGGTAAAATTATGGTTTATCAAAAATTAATATAAATTTGTTTCATATTCGTTCTGCTGATTTCCTTATCAGAAGGGTGATGATATGACAGTAAGGAGGCCCATCCGAAAAGGAATCTTATTATAAATCATCAGTTTAAGGCACAATGATGACAGGAATATATGATTTACGATATACACTGTTGCCTGTTTAATTTGAAAGACATCCTGATTATTTCAAATAAAGCTCAATAATATAACGAACGCCAAATCTGATATTTATGAAAAGAAAGTTACTGTTTTTATCAGCGTTGTTTTGCCTTTGCGGACAAATGCTTCAGTCTCAATCGAAAGTTGCCCTTATCGATGAAACAAAAGAATCCATCGTTCGGGTTTTTGCATTCAACATGCCATTTTATTTTGATGAGACCACGTTTAACCTGGGAACCGGTTATGTGGTCGGAGATGGGAACCTGGTCATAACAAGCTACCAGGTGGTCAAGGATATGAATGGTATTGTTTTTTATTCACAGGATGAAAGCAAATCCTATTACGGCACTGTGATCTGGTCAAATCCCATAACGGATGTTGCCATTATCAAAGCCATCGACTGTACCTTAAAACCCCTGGAGTTTGCCGATCCCGAAACAATTCATGCCGGGGATGAAACTCTGATATTCGGATACGCGGGTGACGGTCAGATAGCAGGATCAATAATGGTAACCTGGGGCCTCATCAGCAGCAATGCAAAGGACAGTACCATTCAGACCTCGGCAACTATTACTCCGGCGAGCCTGGGAGGTCCGGCCATTAATATGGAGGGAAAGGTAATTGGTACGGTGCATGCCCGAACATCGGGATTCAGTTTCCAGGAGCCAGCCGTCATCAAAAATGTAAAATTTTCAAAAGATGCCGTTGATTTTGCAAAAACAGACAACTCCTCAAATAACACCTATTTTGGCGCCACTTCATTCGATGCATACAAGAAAATTTGCGATGGCGCCGTTCAGGGTTATAAAACAGCAGGCATGGAAGATCTTACCGCTAAAGATGCCATCAATGCCAAAATTTATTATTCAATAACGGAAGCTTTATCCTTTGATCCCAACTATATCGAGGCCATGTATTTTCGTACAGCCTATACTTTATTACAGGCAAGGAGTTCCTGCCTTAAAAATAATGAAGAAGACGCTAAAAGCCTTTTCCTGAAATTCAAAGGGGAAATCCCTGATATTGACAGTCGTGCCAAAACGATAAATCCAAATTTATTGGCGATGAACAGCTCTTTTTATAACCTGAGAAAGCAGGCTGTTTTACCGGAAATGAATTGTGCGGAAAATAATGCAGCCTGGTATAATTTCGTCGAGGCCAGTCATAACAGGGAGAGCAGGTTTGCAGAGTTTAACAATTACCTGATGACAGGTAAAACGCCGGTTTTGCTCCGGCAGGCCGTAGGTGGTCGGTTATCTCCCTCGCAAGGCGGAGGCGGTGGTTCAAAAATGGGCGGGGATGAACAAAATTCACTTTTTTTCATGGCATCAATCAATAAGATCAAACCTGTACGGTTTAGTGTTTGTTTCCCGTTTGGATTTGGCGACTTTAACAAAAATTTCGGTCTGAGTGTGGGGAATGCCGGCAGTTCAAAAAGCAAGTCCGTTGTTTTCTGTAAATACCAGTTCTCTGTGAATCTCATCCAGGATCTTTCAGAAGATGCCACATATAAATACCGCAGATACGTTGTTCCCGGTTTCGATCTTGGCATCCAGGCCAATATTGTAAAGATGCTCCGTTTTAACCCAAAACCATTTATCACTATCGCCTATAACCCCACATTTTATCAAAACAGCAGTGCTATTGACAGCATTGGTTCATTTAGCGAGTGGTCATTCGCAAACGGCAGTTTTAATTTCGGGATCGACCTCGATCTCTGGGTAACAAGTTCATTTGCAATGTCGTTAAGTTATCAATATACTACTTCATTTACCAGTATCATACCTTCACTTTACAAGGAAGAAGAATGGCTTAAAGACATTTCAATCTATTCTATATTTAAAATCGGGATTTTGTTTTAGGCGGGGAATCTCATTTTCCCTCTCTTAACTTTTTCTCTGTTGCATTGATCTCGTTTTCGAGCTCTTTCATCAATTGGTCATCCAGGTTGAGAAATTCAGTTTTCCAATCGGGATTACTGCGCACAAAGTTGAATCTCACCTCATCGTTTGTGGGCTGTTGATTTGACGTGACCAGCCAGAAATACAGTTTCTGCGGTAAAAACAGTTCAGCTTGAAGAACAATGGTGGTATCGGAGAGTAGTCTTGAATAAATCTCCTTTACGCCGTTTTCATAAATTTTAAGATATTTTGAAGCAACACCGGGCGTTGGGTGCCAGGCAAACAGGATGGTTTCTGTGGAAATTACCGAAGAATCAGCCGGAAGGATCATGTCGGTCCTTTCGAAAATCTCCTTGGTCCGGTATACCGCTCCTTTAATAACCATAGCTGTCATAGGTTCTTCTTTTTCGGTAATCGTTTGTGCGACGTATTTTATATACTCCTTTGTAAGCGAAGTCTGATTCTGCTGACACATAGTATGGATGTCAGCGTAGGTATATTTAGCGGGTTTAGTAATTCGCAGTGCTTTATCACTTCCGCTCAGTAAGATTACATTTCCTCCGGCTTCAACATTCAGCACCGATTGTTCATTCAGGATCCTGTTCTTAAGTGCAGTCCCTTTCACAGGGCCGGGCATAAGATAAACCTCCCCCGATGTGCGATAAATTTTAAACCCGGCACATTGGCAAAAAGCTGCGCCTGCAGATGAAAACAGGATTAAAAAGACAAGGAATGGGCTTTTCATAATATCAGAGTTTAGGTATGAAAACACTGTTGATCTTTATGTGGCGGCTTAGGAAGAGCAATATCCGTTCATAGTAGGTCTGAAAAGTCTTGAATAAAAGTATGGGTGCAAGAAAATACCCGGAGTTAATACTGTAATTGAAATATTTGTACAGCAGGAAGAAAAAGTAGATTATCAGCACATTAAGCAAAAGTAATAAAACCGGGAAAGTAATATTGAACAGCATGGGTCTTTTGTAACTGAACAACGTAATGTAATAAATGTAAAAATAACACAGGATAAAGGAGAGTGTGATACATAGCCAATCGGGCATTACATTTATATAATTGCGGGTTAATATCATATTTACAATATTGGCATGAATTACCACACCATACATATCAGGGATCGAACGGCCACTCAGCTGCCGGTTCATGGGGGTAAAGTAAATGTCCTCCACCGCTGTATCACTGAAAGACTCCCCCATATACCCCATCAATACAATTTTGTCCCTCATGATGGAAATGTCTGTCAGAGAATCAAAGAGTTCCGTGGCGTCGAAGCAGATAAAGGCCCTCCTGTTACCGATGTAATTGATAAGTTCCCTGGCATTCCTGCGTTCCTCCAGTTTCTGATAGGCAACCGGATCATATCGTTTGACAAGTTCAACCGAAAGCGGTTCAATCCTCCTGCCCCGAAAATCTTCAGACGGACTGAAATATCGCACTGTCGAGGTGATCCGGTCCGACCCTCCAAGATTGACATAACCGGTGGCGCCACTACTGAAAAAGGGATCGGACATTTCGAGCACGTCGAATTTCGCTTCCAGTTCATCCTTACCCGTAAGGTAACTGGCCATTACAATGTTGCCGTCGGATAATTGTTGTTTCAACCTGAAATCGGCAAGCGAATCTTTTCTGGCCGAGAAAAAACCGTCAAATCCGATTGCCCTGGGCTCGTTCTTCCTGATTATCCTGATCTGACCGGCAATTCCGGAGCGGTCAAGATACCCGATATTAACCAGAATGACATTGGTATCGAGTGTTTCCATTCCGGAGTTAAGCCTGGAATAGAGCAGGTCGGAAAAGTTAAAATCGCTGAGCGCTTTTTTAACCGGGTCAAAAACAGAAATGTTAAAAGTGATAAGCCCGATCAGGGTAACGGAAATAAAAAAAACAACATTGATGATTAAATAATCGGCTTTAAGCCATGGAAGCGAAAACGAACAGCTGCGTAACATCCCGCTGGATTTTTTATTATTTCCCGAAATTAAAAAAATCTTATCATAATGAAATATTTTCCGGCAACTTTTTTTGCATAACAACCATTACATTCCTATATTTGTCTTGCGAAATTTCGAGTCATAACCAATCATCAGGAAAACCCATTAGAAATCATCACATGACATATCCATATTAACTGCATCGGTGCAACCCGCTCACGCTATTTTGGTTATTTCATAAGATCAATTTATTAACGAATAAAAAACTACCCATGAAAAAAATTTACATTCTTGCAGTAATGGCAATGTTTGTCGCTTCTGTTGCATTCGCCCAGAAAACCGAGAAAGAACTCAAGAAAGAGGTCAGGGAAGATGCCATGAAGGAAGCGCAGAAGGAGGCTAAAAAACTTTCGAAAGAGGGCTGGAAAACAAACCCGGGATCCCTTCCGCTGGATAAACTGGTAGAAGATGCCTGGATGAAGCAGTTACAGACCGATGAAAAAGGCGGCCCCTTCTATATCTATGCTGATGGAAACGGTGTGGCAGAATCCAAATCTGTGGCTGAAGCCCAGGCCATTGAGCTGGCCAAACTCCAGCTGGCAGGCTCTATTGAAACCCAGATCGGTTCACTCGTAAAGGCGAATCTCGCCAATGCGCAGGCATCGACCCAGGATGCAACCTCCATTACCGAAGTTATTCAATCTTCAAAAAGTGTTTTCCTTCAGCAGCTGGGGTACATCAATCCCAATTTTAAAATTTACCGCAATCTGAAAGAAAACAAGATCGAAGTGCAGGTCAAAATATTTTATGAAACGAAACAGAGTTTTGCCATCGCAAAAAAGGCAATCCGCAATGAGTTGAAGGAAAAACTGAAGAAGACGGACGAACAGGTTGACAAACTGCTGCAGGATCCCCCGAAATAACGCCCCCATGCAATATAAGTTTATTGTTCTGATGATCCTTTTATCAGCAGGGCTTGGAAGTTATGGCCAGGCCGACTCCACTTTTGGCGAGATTGAAAAGGCTATGCAACGGGAGTTCGATGCGTTTACCCGTCAGAATCAACTGGAATTTGATCAGTATGTCGAGGAGATTGACCAGGAATTTTCCGATTATCTGAGGGAAAACTGGGTTGAATTCAGGCTCTTTACGGGGATAAAACCTGATACCACGCCTAAACCCCCAGCATTGCCTGTATTCGATCCCTCAATCCGGAAAGTAAGGCCGGCAGAAATTCCGAGAGAGATTCCGGTGCAGCCCTTGCAGGGAATTGCCGCGCCAGTGCTCCAGCCTGTACCCAATTTACCCATGGTGATAAAATCGGAACCGGCAGAACCACTTGTTGAACCCGAAGGAATAATCCTCGATTTTTACGGGGCAAAACTGTCAATTCTCTATGATTCCACTCTCTCAGGTAGACTTCCCGACGAGATTCACAACACCGACATTGCCGATTTCTGGGACCGCATCAATCAGGCAAATTATCCGGGACTGATCAGAATGCTACAGGATACCCGGACCCTGATGAACCTGAATGACTGGGGATACTATATGCTGGTGAAAAAAACCGCAGAACTGATCAGTCCTTCAAAAAATTACTCAAGGCTGCTCAGCTGGTTTCTGCTGACAAAATCGGGATACCGGGTTCGGGTGGCCTACGCAGAGAATCAGATCGCACTCATGTTCCCATCGTCCAATACCATCTTTGGCTTAAGGTATTTCCTCATTGACCAGGTAAAATTCTATGCGCCAGACTTCACCCCAAATCAAATTTATACTTACGAACAAGATTTTCCCGGCGCCACAGGCGTTTTCGACCTCAATGTGTATAATGCCCTTAACATAGGGGATCAGTTTGCTGAGCGCACCTTCAATCTTTCATATAAAAACAGGGAATACAGCTTAACAGTAAGATACAACCTGAACTCCATTGCTTTCTACAAGGATTTCCCTCTTTGTGACCTGAATATATATTTTGATGCAGCGCTTACACCTGAATCAAAGGAATCAATACTTAACGCCCTGAAACCGCAGTTAAACGGATTATCAGCAGCCGATGCGGTGGATTTTCTGCTGAATTTTGTCCAGAAGGGATTTCCATATAAAACCGACCAGGAGCAATTCAATGGCGAAGAAAAATATTTTTTTCCGGAGGAGGATTTTTACTATCAGTATTCCGATTGTGATGATCGCGCTGTATTTTTTGCCTACCTGGTCAAAGAATTATTAGGGTTCAAGGTAGTTGGAGTGGTTTACCCTGGCCATATTGCCACTGCAGTCAGGTTCCCGTCGGAGGAGGCAGGAGATTATATCACCTATAAGGGAGAGAAATACCTGATCGCTGATCCAACCTATGTCAATGCCCCGTTCGGATGTACCATGCCGGGTCTGGCAAATGCCAAAGCGGGAATCATCGAACTGGCGAGCGAACGTAACAAAGAGGATAACCTGGCTACCGTTTGGGAAAAAGTACAGGCCGGAGGCGGGCAGAAAGGTGATATCCGTCAGAACTATTGTATCGATGGCGAAGGGAATTTTTATGTGACCGGATATTTTCGTGAAAAAGCCATTTTTGGCGGTGCGACCTTATCATCGGCCAACGGAAAGAATGATGCGTTTCTTGCAAAATTTAATCCGGCCGGGAACCCCGTTTGGGCCATTGCGGGCGGCAGCGAAGGAAACAGCATGGGATACAATATTGCCCTTGATCAAAAAGGGAATATTTATGTAAGCGGAATATTTGAAAAAAACATCTCATTTGGGAGAATCATGACTCTGGCTGATACCAATTCATCCGTTTTTGTTGCAAAATTCAACGGAGATGGACGCCTCATCTGGCTCAACCAGGTATCGCAGGATACGACCGGGGTGACCGGTGATTGCATTTTTTCATCCACCTTTACCAATGCCGGACAAAGCATCTCTACACGCCGGTTTCCCCCGGATGCAAATTTTACCGGTTGGGGAATCAGTTTCGATGCCAGTGACAATGTTTACTATACCGGCTCCTACGCTGATAAGGTTGGTATGAATACAGATCATATCACACTCAATCTGGAAACCGAGTTCGATGTTATTGTTTCCCTGAAAGAGGAGAATGACAAACAGGTTGCCACCAAGTGTGAGAAAACGATTTCCGGGCTCTTTGCCACCTTTGCCCTGATGAGAATCAATAATATAGCTATTTCAGGGAGAGAAATTCAGCAGGCATTCGAAAAATATAACCCCAGGTTTAAGGCTGATGCTCCGGTTGTCTTTGAACGGATCGGAAAACTTAAAATGATGAAAAACGAAGAAGGGATTGTGACGGTGTTCACAGAGGAAGGAAAGCAAGTGATTTTTGATCAGCTGAAAATTATGAATAATACAAAGTTCAAAGTTAAGACACTGCCAAACGGGGATACCCGTATCGATATTCTCAGTGGTTTAAAGGTCGGGAAAGGAGTTTGGTGGTATGATCTTAATTTTCTGCGTCTTTTCAGGGCTAAAGGGGATATACAGTTTGACTATAGCAAAGACCACAGTCAAAAAATCCTGAATCTGAAAAAAGATATTCTGATGTAACCATCGTCTGATACTTTTTAGTATTTTTAACGTTTGGAACAATACAACTTACAATCCCATCTCATGGAATCTACGCCTAAATACAACTTTAAGTGGAAAGATCTGGGTGATATCGAGCTTGGACGTCCTAAGCTTGGCCCCTTGACACATGTAGCGGTTTACAGGCTGATGCAGTATACCATGCGCGACGTGATTGAAAAACAATTTGGTCCGCAAAAAACAAATGAAATTTTTGTTGATGCCGGATTTAAAGCCGGATTTGAGTTTTGCAAAAATGCACTCGATACAACCCTCGATTTCAATGGATTTGTTGCTAACCTGACCGATTCCCTGCTCAACTTTGGCATCGGACTGCTACGGGTTGAAAATGCTGATTTGGAGAAATTTTCATTCGTTATGGCGGTTTCCGAAGACCTCGATTGTTCAGGGCTCCCCTATTCCGGTGTTGCGTTTTGCGATTATGATGAAGGATTCATTGCAGGAATCATGAATTGTTATACTAATAAGAAGTTCGTAGTGAAAGAAATTGACTGCTGGGGAACCGGGGAACGTACCTGCCGGTTTACTGTTGACATGATTCCTGAATAGACATCTCTTGGATAACAGCGAGGAACAAATTATAACCAGTTTAGACCAAACACTTCATCTGTTGATGGATGGCGAACTTGAAGAAGGTTTAGCCTTACTGAACAGCATTAATGATGATATAACCGAAAATCCAGATTACATCTCATTTATTGGAAGTTTTAAAGAATTTATTCGCCAATATCATGAAGGTACCGGGTTTATCAATGCACTTGCAGATGGAAACCTTGACCTTGAGCCGCCCCGGCAGAATTATGTAATATCTCATTATAAGCAACTCCAATCCAATCTAAAACATCTTACCTGGCAAACCCAGCAGATTGCCAAAGGCGACTATAACCAGAAAGTCAGCTACCTGGGGGATTTTTCAATTGCCTTTAACCAGATGATAGAGTCTCTGCGGGAAAAAAAAAGAATGGAAGATCAATTGCGCGATCTTTATGCCAGCCGGGATAAATTGATGTCAATCATTTCTCATGACCTGAAAAGTCCGTTTAACGGAATTCTGGGGTTGGCCTCTCTTTTATTGCAGGACTATGATGAGTTGAGCGAATCGGAACGGAAAGAGTTCATTGAAAACATCGAGATCTCCGCCCAGTCAGCGTTCAAACTGCTGGAGAACCTGCTTGAATGGTCGCGAATTCAAACCGGAAAGATCCAGTTTGCCTTCGAGGAGCTTAGCCTTGGCCGGATTATATATGAAAACTTTAATTTGCTGAAATCAACAGCTGAAAAGAAACAAATTCACCTTTACAATTTCACCCCTCCCGATTGCTTTATATATGCCGACCACAATTCAATGTCAACCATCATCAGGAATTTGCTGACCAATGCGATTAAATTTACAGTTAAAGGAGGGAAAATAACCATCCATTCCAACCAGGTTGATAATTTGTGGGAAATATCCATCAGCGATACGGGCACAGGCATTACACCTGAAAACCTTGTCAAACTCTTTAAAACAGGTGAAACCGTTAAAACCAGGGGGACTGAGAATGAAAAAGGAACCGGACTTGGATTGCTCCTTTGTAAAGAGTTTGTCGAAAAAAACGGAGGAACAATCCGTGTTGAAAGTACACTTGGTCAGGGAAGCAAATTTATCTTTACAGTGCCCTCAAAATAACGATTTGTACAAGGCCTGAATTACAATTGGAGCCTTTTTCCCAACAGTTACGAATTTGATCTTAACACATGCTAACTGTTATTTGACTTGGGAAGCCTGGAGATGTACATTTGCGTAAAAGTATCAAGTTTACAGCAAGTAAAAGTACCTTCATGCACATACACGATTTTAAATCAACTTCAATCACTCTTGTCAAATCAGAGGTTGATTTTGACCGTCTCAAACTCTTGCTACTTGAATTTGCAACCAGTATCGATTTTGATCTCTGCTATCAAAGTTTTCTAAGGGAATTATCATCCATCACCGAGTTATACAGCGCACCCAAGGGCGTTGCATTTATCCTGACACAGAATAACAATACCATTGGTTGTGTTGGTATCATGGAAATCAAACCAGGAGTGGCTGTGGTGAAGCGTCTGTATCTACGGTCCGACTACAGACGCCCTCATTTTGGAAAAAAACTGCTTAAGGTGGCCATAGAATGGTCAAGGCAAAAAAGTATGAAAAAGATACAAATTGATCCGGACGACATTCATCAGGGGATTTCCAAGCTTTGCATCGATGCAGGATTTGCTGAAATTTCCAACCCCAATGAGCTGACAGCCAAACGTCATAAAAGCTTCGAATTGAAATTGAACTCAAGTGCTGAGTTCGTCGGGATGATGGCATCCTGATTAATACGGAATAGCATCCCCCCACCCTCTACTCACCATTCCCTGTCATTCTTCAATAAAGGATCCGATCTGCAAAAGCAATGTGGTCGTCGAAACCATGCGTATTGTTTACTGCTATTATATGATTCTTTTTCAAAGTTTGCATGAACGTTTTTACTTATGATCGTTCTTTTTTTACAATTTTTTCATGCTACTATTTGGAATGAGACTAATTAATATTACTTTTGCAAAAAAATTAAAAAATGAAAATCCAAATAATATTCATCCTGTTTCTTTCGATGGTATTTTTCACCAATTGCAAGAAAGAATTATCAATTCCCGGCAGCAACCCTGGATCCAAGACGATGGACAAACTGGCCACTGCAGAGAATTTCGACTGGAAGATGTCGCGTGAATTAACCTTTCTGGTTACTGGGAAAAGCAACACGATCGTGAAGATCACTTCTGTCGACGGAAACTCACTGTATCATAAGTGTGTCATACCAACAGGTAAAATCGAGACCATTATTAACCTGAGCCTTCCATCGGTAATCAATGAAGTGGTGATAAACAATCAGAAGATCACACTGAGCCAGAACATCCTCCAGGTTTCACTGTCATTAAAAGACATCCTTTCCTCAAGTAACAAGGGGCTCGATCTTGATGGTACAGGTCGGGCTGATATGGGTGATCATTCGGAATTCAACCCGGGTACCGGTGATTTCACTTGTGAAGCCTGGGTGAAAACCTCGGATGCTTCAAGTGATACATGGTATCGCAGAATCTTTGGAAAAGGGTTTGGATATTCGACATACATTTTCAATGACGGAACCGTTCAGGTTTATTATAATTCACATGCAAGCGGAAGTTCAACAACCGCCATCAATGATGGGAACTGGCATCATGTAGCGGTTACCCGACAGTCGGACCACGTGAAATTGTACATTGACGGCGCTCTTGAATTCGACGACAACGACGTTGCTTATATGGCTAACCTCAGTTCTTCAGAACCGTTTACGGTTGGTGTATTAAAGAATGGTGGTAATACTCAGGGTCACTGGCATGGTCAAATCGATGAAGTAAGAAACTGGGACTATTGTCGTTCAGCGGGTGAAATCATGTCGGATCATGACAAAAAAATCAACAACCTTCATCCCCAGTACAGCCATCTTACGGGATCATGGGATTGCGATGAAACGTTACCTGTTCCCGGAAGTGTGAAAGACCGTACTTCCCACGGACATGACGGAACCCTGGAGGGCGGATGCAATGTTGTCCCGATTCCAATGCCTCAACTGGATTCTGATGGGGACGGTGTACCCGACATCTCTGACGATTATCCCAATGACCCATTGCGGGCCTTCAACAATTATTTTCCTGTACTTTCTGATGGCACATTGGTATTTGAAGACCTTTGGCCTGCCAAGGGAGATTATGATTTCAATGACCTGGTGCTGGGATACCGTTTTCTAACGGTAACCAATTACCTGAACGAAGTGGTAGAGATAAATGCAACCTTCACTGTCCGTGCCAATGGAGCACAATTAAGAAACGGCTTCGGTTTTCAATTGCCTGGCATGAACCCTGCAGCGCTTGCCCACATCAATGCAACCGGGTATAACCTGAGCGGTGGCGTTGTGACTTTAAATGGTTCAAACCACCTGGAAGCTGGACAATCACTCCCGACCTGCATCGTTTTTGACGATACCTGGAGCCTGATGAAAGGGTTTGCCAATACACCCCTTGGCAGTCCTTTTGTAACCCCTGTTCCGATAGAATATACTATCAGCGTTACGGGCGGAGGGCCATTTACCGCAGCAGATTTTCTGGTCAGTTCCTGGAATCCCTTCCTGATCATCAATCAAACCCGTGGACAGGAATTACACCTCCTGAACGATCCTCCAACCTCACTTGTAAACACCAGTTACTTCGGCATGTACGATGACGCAAGTAACCTTTTGTTAAGCAAATATTACCGCACTGCTATGAACGTTCCCTGGGCGCTCGATTTTCCTGTAGCTTTTGATTACCCTGGTGAAAAAATCCCTATCAACCAGGCTTATACCAAATTTATTGAATGGGCCGAGTCAGGCGGTGTTCTTTTCACCGATTGGTATACCAATCCTGCCTATCGTGATAATTCTAAAATTTATTCTCACCAATGAATCATATCGGATTGACAGGAAGGGTTTTCCTGTCTCCATGAAAAAGCTGTCTCTCAACCAGAGCCGGCTTTTTTTAATTATATATTATGTTAGTTCAAAATCATTACTATTTTTGTGTTAATAATAAAAGTCTTCCAAAATGAAAATGCTCAAGGATTTTAAGGAATTTGCCATGAAAGGCAACGTAATTGACATGGCTGTCGGCATCATCATCGGCGCTGCATTTGGGAAGATCATCACATCGCTCGTTAATGATGTCATCATGCCGCCTATTGGATTGCTGGTCGGAGGCATTGATTTCAAAGACATTGCATTAAATATGAAAGATGCTGTTATGGATCCGGCTACCGGGAAGGTTATAAAGGAAGCGGTAACCCTTAAGATTGGAAACTTCATCCAGACAGTTGTTGATTTCGTCATTGTGGCATTTGCCATTTTTATGATGATCAAAGGGGTGAACAACATCAGCCGCAAAAAAGCAGCAGAAGTGCCTGACGCGCCTCCTGTCCCCACCAAAGACCAGGAGTTACTCACTGAAATCCGTGATCTTCTGAAAAAGTAAACCTCAAAAAACAATTCCATGAAAAAAAATGCACTGTTCACTATACTCTTGTTTGCCTCATCTTTACTATCGGCCCAGGATATTCAAAAAGTAGCCAAGGCCAAAACTGATGTCCTTTCTGAAGTTCATCCCGATACAGTTCCAAAAAGATGGCTCATCAGAGGCAGCGGCTCTGTTGCGTTTTCGCAGGCAGCCTTCTCGAACTGGGCCTCAGGCGGGCAGAATTCAGTCGGTCTTACTGCCTATCTTAATTTCAAGGCCAACTATCGTAAAGGAAAGCATGTTTGGGGAAATACCATCGACCTTGGTTATGGGTTCAACCTCCAGGGAAAAGCGAGTGAAGCAATATTCAACAAGACCAACGATAAAATTGAAATCACCACAGCTTACGGGTATGAATTGCACAAGAACAAAAAGTGGTACCTTACCGTTCTGGCTAATTTCAGAAGCCAGTTTGCCAATGGTTATAACTATCCCAACGACAGTAACGTTATTTCCAGGTTCCTTGCCCCGGGTTACCTGGTAGTTGGTATCGGAATTTCCTATGCCCCAAAAAACTGGTTTTATCTCTATCTTTCTCCGGCATCAGGGCGCTTTACCTTTGTCAACGACTCAGCTTTATCTGCAGCCGGCTCGTTTGGTGTTGATCCTGGTAAAAAACTCCGGACAGAAATGGGAGCCTACCTGCGTGCCGACATGAATAAGGACCTTGCCAAGAACATCAACCTTTCCACAACATTGGAACTTTTTACCAATTACCTCAAAAACTTTGGAAGCATCGATGTAAACTGGAGTTTATTGTTAAGCATGAAAGTCAACAAATGGCTGGCAGCTTCGATCCAAACACAATTGATCTATGACGAAGATGTCATGATACAGACAGATCCGACTGAGCCAGCCGGCCCACGTACACAGTTCAAAGAGTTATTAGGCATCGGACTAACCTATAATCTGAATTAACATGGCACACCACGAAGAACACAACGAACATCTTACGCACGAACAGTTGAAATTCAAAGAACATACCGAGCGTGGAGCAAATTTCATCAAAATTGACCTTTTTCGCTCAGCCAGGGAGGAATTCAAGGCCGCACTGGACTATAAACCAGGTGATCAGCATTGTCTCGCCCAGATTGATGTGATGAATGCAAATATTGCACGAGACAGGAAAACAGTGCTTATCATTGCACCGCTCGTCATCCTGGGTATCATTGCAGTGGCATTGCTCTCATAGATTTCCTGGTTGTCCCGGAAATAATTCACTCATCGTCGCGGCAATGGTTACTTTGTCGTAGGGTTTGGGGATATACCCGTTAAATCCGATGGTCATGAGTCGTTCGCGATCGCCGATGGAAGCATAACCCGTTACTGCCAGGATTGGTATGTTGTAGTAGTCTGGTCTCTTTCGTATCTCAAGCATGCCCTGGATTCCATCCATCCCGGGGCCAAGATTGATATCCATGAGAATTGCATCGAATTTTCTTTCCCTCGTCAAATCAATCGCCGCTTTTGCGTCCAGGCAAGTGTAAATGTTGCAGTATTTATGTATATAGATCATCAGCAACTGAACATTCACAAGGTTATCTTCAACGATTAATACATCCGGAAGTTTTTTGCCCTCAGGCGAATGGATTTTTGGAGCGAGGATATCTGCACGGCTTAATGCTTTCCCTGTTTTAGGCACAGGAGCGGAAACAAGCAAAACCTGGAATTCTGATCCTTCATCGACTGAACTGCTCAGGCTGATCTCACCATGCATCAGGTCAACAATCCGTTTGCTGATGGTAAGCCCAAGCCCGCTTCCTTCAAACTGCCGGCCATACCCTTCACTAACCTGTCTGAAAGCTTCAAAGATCATCCGGTAATGTTCTTTTGAAATACCAATCCCCGTATCCTTAACAGAGATTGATACCATCGATTTTTCATCATGGGGAACGCGCGCAGCTGTAATTGTTATACTCCCATGCTCCGTATATTTTACTGCATTGTCCGTCAGATTTTTTATAAGGTGTTTGAAAAGATGTTCATCACCGAGAATGGCCAGTTCGTCAGGAATTTTAACGCTCAAAATCAATTTCTTACGCTTAATAGCCTGTTCATAGTGCCGAAGTACCGCCCTGACGGTGGTCCCAACCATGATCGGTTTGAACTTCCTGGACACTGTATCTGATTCCAGATAAGATAAGTCCATAATAGCATCCAGCGTGTCCATCAAACGCCGGCCGGAGACCAGAATATTCTCAGCTTTTCCTCTGGTATCTTCGTCCCTGAGGTCATTCACCAGGATCTCGGCAAATCCCAGAATGCCATTCATGGGGGTTCTGAGTTCATGGTTCATGTTGGCAAGCAAGGAGGAGGTAAGTTTATTTGCAACCTCTGCTTTTTGTTTGGCTTCGACCAGTTCCTGCTGCATCTTTTTCCTGTAAATGGAAAGTGCAATTTGTTCCGATACGAATATCAGAATGTCTTTTTCCCTGTCGCCATACCGTATTTTCGGGGAATAGCTCTGGATGACAAGCACCCCAATCGTTTCTTTGTCAATGCGAAGCGGAACACCCAGCCAGTCGATGGCCGGATTTTCATCCATGTCAATAATCCCGCGATCGATATAATATTGATAATCATCGGGTTTTGCCAATAATGGCTTTCCCGTTTTCAAAACATATTCGGCAAGTCCAAAACCCTTCTGCCGGGCGGGAGGCTGTTGCTCCTTCTCATTCACAAAATATGGAAACGAGATCTTTGAAGTGTCGGGTTCAACCAATGCGATATAAAGGTTACGGGCATCCATAAGTTCACCAATCACCACATGAATTGACATATAAAGGTCATCAAGATCGCGGGAAGCGTGCGCAAGTTCTGAAATCCGATAAACTGTGTTCTTTACTTTTTCAGATTGAATAACCTCTGAAATATCTTTATTAATAGTGATTATTCCCAGGATGTTGCCATCATCATCCCTGAGATTTGAAGTAGACGATAACAGATAGGCAGTCGTTCCATCTTTCCTCTTGTGCATAACTTCGCCTTTCCATGCCCCCGTTTTCTCAAGTTCCCTGTAAACCGATTCACGTGCTGTTCCAGGGAAATCAACCCGAAGAGATCCTCCCCCAAATTTCCCGACAACCTCTTCCGATTTCCATCCATAAATGCGTTCAGCCCCTTTGTTCCAGCTTTGAATCATCATATCCTTATCAAATGTGATGATGGCATCATTGACACCCTCAAGCAGAGCATTCATAAAGCGAATGCGCTCCTCCGCTTTATTGGTCTTGGACTGCAGTTCAAGTTGCTTCCTGAAATTATTCAATTGCTGGTTCTTCCATAAAAGTATCATGGTGATAACAACAACCGCAAGGAATGTCAGGAGATAGATCACAATTTTGACAGCCCTGCTCTTCAGCGAAGCATCAACTTCAACCATATCGATTTTTGTAACCAACGACCAGGCAGTTCCCTGAATTTTACGGATATCAGCAAGCACATTTACTCCCCGGTGATCTTTTGCTTCTACCATAGTCATTGTTCCCACGGCCGGTATATGTTTCGATATCCCGTCAGGCTCCCCGCTTTTATGTTGCCATGAACCAGCGATGCCCGATACGGCATCCCCATGAAGATAGATAAGTGAATCGCCCTGTTGCCGGGCCAATATATTTGAAGCTGAAACCCGCTCAACCGGCCAATTCCTGATTAAAGGAAAAAGAAAAAGCTCTGGATCAAGACGAAAAACCACAAAGCCTGTCTTTTTGTTATTTTCTGCTAAAGGAACCACCATGTCGATAAATGAGCGCTTAGTTGGTGGATCAGTCTCAAGGTCAGTAAAACTGATTTTACCTGTATGGAGATAACTGCCCCTGCGCTCAGCGGTAAGTATCTGAACTGGTTTAACCTCATCGCAAAGAGAAATTATCACCCGGCCATTCGTATCACAAACCCATATAGCCATGTATTTATGGCTTTTTTTTAAGGGTAGTAACCAATGTTCCATCTCACTTTGCACTTTTCTGTCAGGAGTTTCCCTGCTGACTTTTCTGAACAGAGAAAGAAAATGAGGGTTGGAAGCAATATATACTCCTTCTGCCGTTCTTTCCTCCATCCATTTTCTAATTTCATTGACTTTGAATGCAGAAATAGCTGACAAAAAGCTGTACTGGTTTTCTCTCGTTTCAGACTTTTCCTTTTGAAAGTAAAAATGGCCACCCGCCAACAGCGCCAAAATAAGCACACAAAAAAACAAGACTATGATTAGCGTTGAATATTGTATTCTGCTTTGACTTTTCATTTAAGGGGAGTGATCCGAAATAATTCATTCAAAGATATGAAATATCCAATAAGTATAAATACATGCCAAAAATGAAAATTGTGGCAAAACATATGATCACCCTGCATAAATTACTAAATTTGTCGATCATGTTTCGTAAAACGGCAACATAAAATGAAAGAAAAAAGAATCAAACAGCTTGCCCTGGCGCAGAATGACCCCTGGCTTAAACCTGTAACTGCAGAAATTGCAGCACGCTATGAGCGTTACCAGGACACACTCCGTGAAATTGAACAAAATTGGGAGAGTTTGAATGAATTCGCGAATGCATATACCTGGTATGGATTTCATTATGACCGGCAACGGAAAGGCTGGTATTACCGGGAGTGGGCGCCAAAAGCGCAGGATCTTTACCTTTTTGGCGACTTCAATGACTGGCAGCGCTATTCACACCGGCTCACCCCTTTGAAAAATGGTCAATGGGAGATCTTTCTTCCCGATGAGCAATACAAGGACCGGTTTACACATCAAAGCAGGGTCAAGGTCATGGTTCATTCCGATGCAGGATGGCACGAAAAGATACCGGCATATATTCACCGGGTTGTCCAGGATGTTGCATCCCTTGATTTTTCGGGTCAGCATTGGGCGCCTCCCCGCCCGTTCGACTGGGAGGGTGACCGGTTTGACATAAGGCAACTGAATGAACTGCTCATTTATGAATGCCATGTTGGTATGGCCCAGGAACGCGAGGCAGTAGGGACATTCATAGAATTTGCAGATTACATTATTCCCTACATCAAAAATTCAGGATACAACACGATTCAGCTGATGGCCATCGCCGAGCATCCCTATTACGGGTCCTTCGGATACCATGTCACAAATTTTTTCGCCGTTTCATCCCGTTTCGGGACTCCGGAAGAGCTGAAATACCTGATTCATAAAGCACATGAACAGGGCATTGCTGTTTTGATGGACCTGGTTCATTCCCACTCTGCCAAGAATACCCACGAAGGATTAAACCAGTTTGACGGCTCTGATGATCAGTATTTTCATCCGGGCGAACGGGGAAATCATCCGCACTGGGACTCCAAATGCTTCAATTATGGCAAGCGGGAAGTTTTGCAGTTCCTTCTTTCGAATCTTAAATTCTGGCTGCGTGAATATCATTTCGACGGGTTCAGGTTCGACGGGGTCACCTCCATGATGTATTTTGACCATGGATACCGTGAAGTTTGGGATCTCGACGGATATTTCAAAGACGGGGTTGAATGGGACGCCCTGACCTACCTTCAGCTTGCAAATGCACTGATACATAAGATAAAGCCTCATGCGGTGACCATTGCCGAGGATGTAACCGGCATGCCTGGGCTCTGCAGACCTATCCGCGAAGGTGGTATTGGCTTTGATTACAGACTTGCGATGGCGATCCCCGATTACTGGATCAAGGTATTAAAAGAAAAAAAGGATGAGGAATGGGACATCCATGAACTGTGGGCGCTTATGAGCAACCGGCTACCCGATGTCAAAACCATTGCCTATTGCGAATCGCACGACCAGGCATTGGTTGGCGACCAGACCATTGCTTTCAGGCTGATGCAGAGCGAAATCTATTTTAAGATGAGCAAAAAGGATGAAAGCTATGTAATTGACCGGGGCATGGCCTTGCACAAACTGATCAGGCTGATTACCATCAGCCTTGGGGGACAGGCTTACCTTACCTTTATCGGCAATGAGTTTGGTCATCCCGATTGGGTTGACTTCCCTCGTGAAGGAAACCGCTGGAGTTACCAGCACGCCCGGCGTCAGTGGTCGCTGATCGAAAATCCCGATCTGAAGTACCGTTTCCTGGCCGCTTTTGACCGAAAGATGCTTGAACTTGTAACAAAGCACCGTCTTTTCGACCAGGGATATGGAGATCAGATCAATATGGACGGTGAAAACCAAACGATTGTTTTCAAACGGCAGGAGTTGATCT
The DNA here is from genome assembly GCA_903885595.1 of uncultured Bacteroidales bacterium. GTDB lineage: Bacteria > Bacteroidota > Bacteroidia > Bacteroidales > FEN-979 > CAIVAT01. Next base: position 40,870 of record CAISJJ010000158.1, on the reverse strand, counting down.
TCATATTCAACTTCCATGTGAGCAACTCTATTCCTGACTATAAATTCCCGGTGCCCGAACCGGGTGATTACCGGATTATCCTCGATACTGATGACAAGGAGTTCGGCGGTCACGGAAGGGTTGACGACAAACTGGTTTATACCACTATGTTCAATGAAGAAGATCAAACCCACTACCTGATGATTTACAATACCAACCGCACGGCATTGGTCTTTGAACGGATTAATTAGCCTTCATTATTTTCGTATCTTTGCTGCACAATCCTGAGCAAAACTACGACTATATGAGTTCATGCATTCATTCTGCCATCTTCCGGAAAATCATGCTGATGATGACACTTGTGCCTGCCTTGTGGATATGCCTTTCCCTCGGGCATACTGCAGCCGCAAACACCGATACGACCTGGTCGGTATCATTCCGGGTTAATATGACCAAAGCTGTCGACCAACACATTTTCTCCCCGGATTCCGACTTTGTATCGGTTATCATGGATCATGGCGTTGAACCATTCAGACTCGTTCCGGGCCCGGGATATACCTATACCGGGTTCCTCTTCGACGCGCTTGATTCGGGTGTTACCTACAATTATAAATTCAGGATCAATGACAACAAATGGGAAACTGTTGACCGTTCCCTTACTGCCGAACCAGGTACGGTAACCGTTACAGCATGGTGGAATGATGATCCGATCAATTATACCAGCTTCACTGTGAATATGACATATCCCGTTCAGTTTGGACTGTTTAACCCCGACGTTGACACGGTATGCATTGTTGGGACCATGAATAACATGGCTGGTTCCCCGCGCATGCAGCGTGTCGATACAACCCTGGAATACACTTACATTTACAGTCTCGATCCCGGTTCCATACAACAATATAAATATCGTATCAATGCCGATTCAAGCGGACTTGAGCTGCTGAATAAACCTGACAGGATCATGCGTGTGCCGGATACGCTGCTCGAAATATTCAATGATTTCAACAACTACAATCCGGCAAAATGTCTTATGACCTTCCAGTGCAAAATGGGATATTATATCACGGCCCACCACTTTTATCCATCAACAGATTTCGTGGATGTGATCGGAAATTTCGACGAACAGGATGACAACAACGTCCTTTTCGACACGGACGGGGATTCAGTTTACACCTTTGAAACCTATCTTGACACGACATGGTTCAGCAAGGGACCCCTTGAATTCAAATTCCGTATCAATGGCGACTGGGATAAGGCTGAGTTACCGGATTTGCCCAACCGGGATTACACTTTTCACGATACCATCAATCAAAATCCCAATATTTTCAGCTGCTTTTACAACAACCTCGATCCATCCATCCTCACCCCTCCCTGGGCTTATGATCTTGATATCCAGGGACTGTTAGTCTTCAAGAAGATCCTCACGGGAGCCTATTCATACGAAAATGTAAACGGTATTCCCGAGGACAGTACCACCTATCAGTGGTACCAGAGTCCTGATGCCATCGGGAGCAGCCTTTCACCCATCGATTCTGCGCACTACATCACCTACACGGTCGACACGCTGGATATAGGCAAATGGCTGGTATTTGAAGTTACACCCCGGGCAGCCTATGGCGATTCAGCAGCCGGTCTTCCTGTTCGCATCATTTCATCAAACAGTATCTCAGCATGGGATGTTGGGTTGTATGAAAATTCGGGTTTGATCACGCTGGCGTATCCCAATCCTGCTGTGGATTTTATTACGATTAAAGCTCGCCAGGAGGTTGAGCGGATAGAGGTGATCAACTACCTGAATCAAATAATTCTGACCAGAGAAGAGATCGGCTCAACATTAGTCAGATTATCAGTTGGACAATTACCCAGGGGCATTTACCTGCTGAAGGCTACCACGAAATCAAGGGATTGGGGCGTGGTGAGGGTGATTAAGTATTAAGTGTTCCTATATACCTCATCCCACTAACCCCTTCTTTTCAAGGCACACCTCATCCCCTTGACCCCTTCTCCTCAAGGAGAAGGGGAGACAGGTTTCTCTTTTTCCCATTCAGAATTTACAATAACTTTTTTATCCCATCAACCCTGCATTTTTCAGGATTTCCTGCAGTTTCGGCTGTTGTTCGGCAAAATTGCGCAAGGCATTCAGCATTTTGGTCTGTTAGTTTTTCATTGGGGTCAATGATAATTTGCGATCCCAGAAGGCAAAACCGAATACGCTGACCATCATAGCAGTGAAGATGCCGATAAAGGCCCAAAGAAAGTTGAATAGCTGATCAAACCGGCTGTTAATGGCAGCGAACCGTTTATCAACTGCTTCGAAACGAGCATTCATTTCTGAGCGAAACCCATCGACCTTTGAGTCAATTTTTGAATCGAGGGCTTCAACTTTTTGTTCGGTGCGGATGATCCGGTCGCGATCGTTGAGGGTAAACGGGATCTCATGCTCCACGGCCTGAGCCAGCAGTGGGAGCAGGAAAACCAGGGTGAAAAATAGTTGTTTCAGTGTTTTCATATTTTAATGGATTAAGGTTTGATGCTTAATCCGGCTTAGATCGCAAAGGTAATACGAAAAGCGGGAAAAGTTTTCAACAAGATGGAAAAAGTGTTTGAACAGGATTTAAGGATTACAGGATGGACAGGATTAAAAGTGTCTGAACAGGATTTTCGGGATTACAGGATGGGCAGGATTAAAAAATGGCGGAACAGGATTTAAAAGATTACAGGATGGACAGGATGATTAGACTGAAATATTGATTGGATTATTTGGGATCTGAATTTTTGAGATGTTCCTTGCTGCCCATTTTATTGTTGTATACCCGCTTGAATTGCAGGCTGGTATTACCAAAATTTATCAATAGTCCATCGGTCATGTTGTAAGCCTCCAGATAATTGATTGCCTGTGCTTTATGAACTCCCTCTAATTTTTCAACTGCTTTCAGTTCAACCATCACCTGTTCTTCAACAAAAAAGTCAACCCGTCGTGTCCCTATTTTAACATCCCTGTAATGTATGTACATCTCTTTTTCCCGCTCAAAAGAAAGACCCTGAAAACTCAGTTCAATTGCCAGGGCCCGTTGATAAATTACCTCCTGAAAACCATTACCCAATGTTGAATGAACCTGCATAGCACAACCGATAATCTTATGCGTCAATTTATCGACTTCGTTCCCCATCCTGTCCATCCCGTAATCCTTTAATCATCTTCTCACACTTTTTAATCCTGTCCATCCTGTAATCCTTCAAATCCTGTTCAGAAACTTTTAATCAGGCCAGCAAAAAATCAAGATTCTCATTTTCCTGGTATTCCTGTGCCTCCATCCCAAAGCGAAATACCCTTAACGACCGGCTGCCAACCATGTTCATCGCATCCCCGGCAACTTTAAGCAGGCACCCTTCGCGCAAGCCAACCACCGTGATATCACGATTCACCGTCAAAAACTCAAGAATGCGTTGCTCGCGTGTTTCCCCGGCATGACCTGCTGGGTTCGCATCGAGATAATGCGGATTGATCTGAAAGGGAACCACCTTCAAACAATTGAATGACGGTGGTTCACAGATGGGCATGTCGTTGGTGGTTTTCATGGATGGACATGCCACATTGGCGCCGGCGCTCCATCCCACAAACGGGATACCCCGTAATATCTTCCTCCGGATGGGCTCCATAACTCCGAATTCCTGCAACATGAGCGCCAGGTGGAATGTATTTCCTCCGCCAATCACGATTGATTCAGCCTCGTTGACTGCGATTACCGGGTTAGGCTCCCGGTGAATAGAATGCAGTACAAATCCCATCTCCTTAAAAATTTTCTTCACCCGTTCTTCGTATAGATCGAATGATTTTTCGATGCTGGCTGAAGAAAGATTCACACCTGCATAGGGAATAAACAGTACCTTTCGCACACCAAAACCCGACAGAAAGTCCTTGATGTGTTCGCGAGGCCATGCAAGATATTCCTCGCCGGCATTGGTAGAATTGCTGATCAATAAAAGATTTCGGATCATATGTTTGATTTGGGCCATAAAAGTAATAGAAAGTTCTTATTTTTGAACACTGAAACTGATAAAATTAAACAACCTGATGAAGGAAAAACCTGCATTGAACTTTTGGCAAATCTGGAACATGAGTTTCGGGTTCCTGGGGATACAATTTGGATGGGGACTGCAGATGGCCAATATGAGCGCAATATACTCTTATCTAGGCGCCATGCCAAGTCAGATCGCACTGCTCTGGCTTGCAGCTCCGGTGACCGGGGTCATCATTCAGCCGCTGATCGGACAGGCAAGCGATCGCACCTGGACCAGGCTGGGACGCCGCCGGCCATATATCCTGGTGGGAGCCATCCTGGCCTCCTTCGCCCTGGTGTTCATGCCCAATTCACCAACCTTCTGGATAGCCGCAGGGTTGCTCTGGGTCCTTGACGGAACAATCAATGCCAGCATGCAGCCTTTCCGGGCCATGGTGGCCGATAACCTGCCGGAAGAACAAAATTCGCAGGGTTTTGCCATCCAGTCACTTTTCATCGGCCTGGGGGGTACCATCGCCTCTGCGCTTCCCTGGATGATGACGAACTGGTTTGGAATTGCCCGGGATACTGCAGGCCAGGGTCATATTCCCACCTCCGTCACATTATCGTTTTACATAGGAGCCATTGCATTTATCGGCGCCGTTCTGTGGACTGTATTCACCACCAAAGAAATTCCTCCTGATGAAAAAGAGCTTGCTGCGATCCGTTCGCAAAAGTTCGACTGGACTTTAGGGATGGGAGAAATCGTCAAACTTTTCGGACACCTGCCCAAACGCATGTGGGAACTGGGACTGGTTCAGTTCTTCACCTGGATCGGCATGTTCTGTCTCTGGGTCTATTTTTCTCCGGCAATTTCAGGTAATGTGTTTCACGCTACCGAAGGCACCATGGAAATGGAAGCTTCAGGCGCCTGGGCAGGTTTCTGTTTCGCCATGTACAATGCAGTCTGCTTTTTGTTTTCTTTCGTGCTTATGCGGGTTACAAAATTTACAGGGCCCAAACTAATACATGCCGTATGCCTTGCCGTTGGCGCCATCGGGCTGCTAAGCATTCCCTGGATGACTGATAAATACGGGTTACTCTTTTCCATGGCCTGCATCGGGATCGCCTGGTCAAGCATTCTTTCCATGCCCTATGCCATGCTAACCCCCGCCCTGCCGGCCGATAAGCTGGGTGTCATGATGGGCATATTCAACCTGTTCATTGTCGCCCCTCAGGTAATTGCTTCAAGCCTGCTCGGGTATGTTATCGGTCTTTTCTTTGAAGGTAAACCCATGAGTGCGATGTTCATCGGAGGAATCTCCTTTGCCATTGCGGCTGTGACCACTCTTCTCGTTGTGACCTATAAAAAAAGCAGCAAACTGCAGCCTGTTTGACCTGGTTCATAAGCATTTGAGTCTAAAATATTCGAAAATTAAAAATTATTTAGAGTCTGTTTAAAATTCATTTTGAAATTTGTAACTCCTTGAAAAATATTAGTTTTTTATTATTCAATCTTCACTCATCGTTTTTCATTTTACAGTAGTCGGTAACCTAATGAATAGAGTACAATGGATAATTGCCAGTGAAAAATGAATAAAGAAAAATGAATAGTATGTTAAAATTTAAACAATCTCTTATCCCTCATTAATAATTAATCCTGCAAAGAAAATGATCACTGAACGCGCATCCGGGATATTACTGCATCCCACTTCATTACCTGGAAAATATGGAATTGGCACACTTGGAAAATCTGCTCTTAATTTTATCGACTTCTTAGTCAGGGCAAAACAGCATTACTGGCAGATATTGCCGCTGGGACCAACCGGTTATGCTGACTCCCCCTACCAATGTTTTTCATCGCATGCCGGGAATCCGAACCTGATTGACCTGGATATCCTGGTAAAAGAAAGGTTGCTTCATGCAGAAGACATGAAAGATTATCCCCATTTTAACGACCACACAATTGATTATGAAGCTGTTCAGCAAACCAGACTCCCCTTGCTTAAAAAGGCTTTCCAATCATTTATCCTTTATGCTGACAATGTCGAAAAGTTAGCCTATCGTAACTTTCTGAAAGATCACGCAAAATGGATCAATGATTATGCGATTTTCCGTGCAATCAAGGCAAATCGTCATCAGAATCCATGGTATTTATGGGAGGATCCTTTAAAAAAACGTGATCCCCAAGCGCTGAAAGCGATCCAGGCTTTGTTGCATGAGGAGATCGATTTTCATAAATTCATGCAGTTCCTTTTTTTCAGGCAATGGATGGCAGTAAAGGAATATGCACACAATCATAAAGTGAAGATCATCGGCGATATTCCATTGTATGTTGCGCTCGACAGCGCCGATGCCTGGGCCAACCCTGAAATCTTTGAATTTGACAGCGAACTCAACCCTATCAGGGTCGGAGGTGTTCCTCCCGACTATTTCAGTGAAACCGGCCAGCTTTGGGGAAATCCGCTTTTTCGCTGGGATGTGTTAAAGGAAACAGGCTACCGGTGGTGGATTGAGCGTATCAAGACCAACCTTTTCCTGTACGACATCATCCGTATCGACCATTTCCGCGGATTTGCAGCCTACTGGGCGGTGCCATACTCCGAAAAAACGGCTATTAAGGGCGAATGGATACCATGCCCGGGAAAAGAATTCTTTGATGTTTTAGGGGCTGAATTCGGCGATCTGCCAATCATTGCCGAAGATCTGGGGGTGATTACCCCGGATGTCGAAGAACTGCGCGACGGATTCAACCTTCCCGGAATGAAAATACTGCAATTCGCTTTTGATTCATCGGAAGCGAATGACTACATCCCGCATAACTACGTTAAAAATTGTATTGTATATACCGGGACCCACGACAATGATACCGTAGTCGGATGGTTTAAAAATGCAACCCCTGAAGACCGTAAATATGTTCTGGATTATCTGACCACCAATGAAACGGATATCCATTGGTCGTTCATCCGTCTTGCATGGTCGTCGGTGGCCTTAACTGCGATCGTCCCCATGCAGGATTTGCTTGGACTGGATACACCGGCACGAATGAATCTGCCCGGAACCACGGTGAACAACTGGCAATGGCGCGCCGTTGCGGGTGATTTTACCGATGCCCTCACCGAAAGGCTGGCGCATCTGACTGTGTTGTATGGAAGGACGAAGAAATTAAAAATTAAAAAAACCGCAGAGGACGCAGAGAAGGCGCAGAGATAAAATATCCGGATGACTGAAAATGAAATTACCGAACAAATCATTGGATGTGCAATCAAGGTCCATAGGGCGATAGGCCCAGGGTTATTAGAGTCGGCCTATGAAGAATGCCTGTATTATGAACTGAGGAAGACTACTCTGGAAATTGACCGACAAAAGCCCTTACCATTAATTTATGAAGATGTGAAGTTGGATTGCGGATACAGATTAGACTTCATGGCAAATAAAAAGGTAATTATTGAAATCAAATCCGTGGATTCTATAAACGATATACATCTTGCTCAAATACTCACTTATATGCGACTTTCAAATTGCAAAGTGGGACTTCTTATTAACTTTAATGTTGTGAAGCTGACAAACGGAATAAAACGCGTTGTAAATAACTATTAACTCTGTGGACCTCTGCGGATTTCTCCGTGTTCTCTGCGGTAAAAATTAAATATTCCCCCATGAACAGACAAATCCTATTATTCCTGCTCCTATTGCCGGTAAGCCTTTTTTCTCAGGATATCAAACTTGATCGTGTTGAACCGAAATTCTGGTGGACTGGTTTTAAAAACCCGGATGTTCAGCTGCTGGTTTATGGTAAAAACATTGCATCGGCAACTGTTTCGATCGATTATGCGGGGATGGTGGTTAAAAAAATCCATAAGGTTGCCAATCCTAATTATATGTTCATCGATGTGACCATCAGCAAAGGAACAAGGGCTGGTATTGCCACAATCCTTTTTAAATCAAAGGATAAGGTAGTTGGCAAGTACCTCTATGAATTGAAAGCCAGGAAGAAAGGTTCAGCAGAACGTAAGGGATTTACTACGGCCGATGTAATTTACCTGATCATGCCTGACCGGTTTGCCAATGGTGATGTGTCGAATGACAATCTTCCCGGAATGACCGAACCGGTCGATCGCGGCAACAAGGATGGCCGTCACGGTGGCGATATCAAAGGGATCGCCGATCATCTTGATTATCTCAAAGATTTAGGGGTCACATCTTTGTGGATAAATCCATTGCTTGAAAATAACCAGCCAAAATATTCTTATCATGGTTACTCAACCACCGATTATTATAAAATCGATCCCCGTTTCGGAACAAATGAAGATTATGTCAATCTGGGAGAAGCCATTCATCAGCGTGGCATGAAACTGATCATGGACATGGTTTTCAACCACTGCGGAAGTGAGCATTGGTGGATAAAAGACCTGCCTTCGTCAGACTGGCTCAACGAATGGCCGGAATTTACCCGATCGAATTACCGTACCGGCACGGCTTCCGATCCCTATGCTTCACAATTTGATTCGATACAATTCGTTCGCGGATGGTTCGACAAAACCATGCCCGACCTGAACCAGCACAATCCATTTCTGAAGAACTACCTCATCCAGAACAGCATCTGGTGGATCGAATATGCCGGACTTGACGGTATCAGACAGGATACCCACCCCTATCCATACAAGGACATGATGGCTGAATGGGGCAAGCGTCTCTTAGAAGAATATCCCAACTTTAACACCGTAGGAGAATGCTGGATGAACTACCCTTCGGCTGTGGCATACTGGCAAAAAGATGCCCTTAACAAGGACGGGTATAATTCGTATTTGCCTTCGGTATTTGATTTCCCGCTTTACGATGCCATGAACAAGTCTTTCAATGAAGCTGAAGGCTGGAATTCAGGCATTACCAGGCTGTTCGACATTTTAACCCAGGATTTTTCCTATCCAAACCCATCGAACGTGGTAGTTTTTGCCGAGAATCACGATGTAAACCGCTATCTAGACACACAGAACGACGACGTAAGGAAGCTGAAAATGGCGATGGCATTTGTTTTGACTACCCGCGGAATTCCTCAGTTGTACTATGGTACCGAGAGTTTGATGACCACTGGCGAGGATAAAGGCGATGGCATGAAACGCAAGGATTTTCCCGGCGGCTGGCCAGGCGATGCTCGCGATGCATTCACTGCGCAAGGCCGCACCGACAAGGAAAACGACATGTTCGATTATCTTCAGAGGCTGCTTCAGTACCGTAAATCGAGTAAGGTGTTGCAATCCGGAAAATTCAGACATTTTATTCCGCGCGATGGTATCTACGTTTATTATAAGTACAATGCAAAAGATGCCATTATGGTGGTTCTGAACAACAATGAAGATCCGAAAACCATTGAAACCAGCCGGTATGATGAATTTTTGAAACATCACCAATCAGGAACCGATATCATTACAGGGAATTCCCTGAACGATCTGTCGAAACTGACCGTGCCGGGGAAATCAGCGATGATAGTGGAATTAAAGTAGAAGCTGGCAAGGTGGCAAGTTGGTAAGTTGGCAAGCTGGCAAACTGGTAAGCTGGCAAGTTGGTAAGCTGGCAAGTTGGTAAGTTGGCAAGCTGGCAAACTGGTAAGTTGGCAAGTTAGTAAGCTGGCAAGTTGGTAAGCTGGCAAGTTAGTAAGCTGGTGAAATGGTGAAAAATCGTAAATCGTAAATCGTAAATTAAAAATCATGTTAGCAATCCAAAAGCGTCTCAGCAACTTTTTTTACATTATTCTCGGCCTTCCGAGTACAGCCATGGGTTTTGCCCTGTCGATCCAGATAGCTGTATTGAGCTGGATTTTACGGACAAAATACAACCTGGAGATAGATCAGATCGGGATTGTTTGGGCCGCCGGGCCTATTGCAGGTATCCTGGGCCAGCCTATAATCGGCCTTATCAGCGATAAGGTATGGTTCTGGGGAGGAAGGCGCAAACCGTTCATCATCATTGGCGGAATTTTAGCGGCACTGATGATCTTTGCCTTGCCCAACATAGATAAGATCAGTAATTTCTTTGGCATTGCCAGCATCATGGCAGTAGCCATCACGGTTGCGCTTACACTCGACCTCTCCATTAATATCAGTTTCAATCCTACCCGGTCGATCATTGCCGATGTAACGCCCGATGGCCAGCCTCGCACCAAGGGGTATACCTGGATGCAATCCATTTCAAACCTCTTCGGCAGCGGAGCCTATCTCATGGGCGCACTCATCGGTAACTATTTCCTGATCTATGCAGGGGTTATAATCGTATTGATATTCTCAATCGGTCCGCTGCTGTTCATTGAAGAACCGCGGGTGCTGGCTTCCTCAGCAAAAGAGGATGAAGGCAAAAAAAAATCAGTTCATGGCACGCCTGCTGAAAAATCTCCTACCCAGTGGGGTGAGTTGTTTAAACTCTACGTTGCCCATGGGTTTTCCTGGCTGGGCATTCAAACCATGTTCGTTTACATTTTCGCCTTCCTGGAACAGAAACTACCGGCCATGCCCGACATGTCGGTGGCCGACCGCAATGCCCGTCTCGGGCAGATGATCGGGTGGTCGTTCTTCATTCTCAATGCGGTTGGTTCCATCTGGCCGGCATTCCTGCTGGAACCATTGAGCAAAAAGCTCGGACGTGTGAGAACGCAATCGCTCATGGTGGGGATCATGGCACTGGGGTATTTCGGCATCGTGATGCTGGCCTCGAGCCCTTTTATGCTTTATGCCATGATGTGCATCCTCACCTTTGGATGGGCCGCAGTCGTGAGCCTGCCTTTCGCGATCATGTCTGAAAAGGTGGATAAGGGAAGGATGGGATTTTTCATGGGCATTTTCAACCTTTCGGTAGTATTGCCCCAACTCATCGCGAGTTCGGTGGTTGGCACCTTTATCAAGAATTCAACCGATAAAGGTATTGTGTTCATTATCAGCGGAGTGTCCTTGTCCATCTCTGCTGCGCTCTGGTTATTTGTTTCTGAAAAACATAAATCTTTATAATTCAAGGGGTGCAATTACTGTTACCTAATCAAAGGAGATAAGCTTTTAACTAATCATTGACAAATGAACAAGGCGTTTATCACATTTCTTATAATTCTTGAGGGTTTTCAGATGAACGGACAATCATTTGAACAATTCATCAACCATTTGAATGCACTTCCTGAAACCCAACGCCAGGCTGTTGCCGATAGCTTTTTGAACGCCACACATTCATTTCCGTATACTGAGAACGACACGCTGGTTCATTTTATTTACAGTGCGGCTGCCCAATCCGTTGCGATGGCAGGTGATGCAACAGGATGGAATCCCGACAGGAATCTGACCCATGTCAGCGGATGCAATTTCTGGTATTATTCCACCTCCTATGAAGCCGATGCACGCCTTGACTACAAACTGGTTATTAACGGCGCCAACTGGATTCTTGACCCCAGAAACCCGTTCACCTGTGCAGGTGGTTACGGTCCGAATTCCGAACTGCGAATGCCCGGATACCAGGTACCACCTGAAATCAGCTATTACAGCAATCTTCCGCATGGCATCATCAAGGACACCACTTTCCAGAGTTCTCACCTTGGAAACAGCCGCCATGTGCGCGTTTATCTGCCGCCAGGATATCCTGATGGCAACTTATCATATCCGGTCGTTCTTTTTCACGACGGTCTCGAATACCTCAGCCTTTGCAATGGGAACAACATCCTGGACTACCTGATCGCAAACCACCTCATCCTCCCTTTAATCGGCGTGTTCGTTCCCCCGGTTGATCGTACCGAGGAATATGCCGGGAGTAAAATAGATAATTTCACTGATTTCATAATCCAGGAGTTGATGCCTGTGATTGATGCAAAGTACAGAACAAGCACCGATCCTTCGAAACGGGCCATGGCCGGAGCCTCAAACGGGGGTAATATTGCCCTTTACATCGGGATGAAACATCCTGAAATTTTCGGAAAGATTGCTGCCCAGTCAAGCAACATTCAAACCACGATCAGTTCGACATTTTCAACCGGGCCAAAATTGAACCTGGAATTGTACATCGATATCGGCACCTATGATATTCCCTTACTGATTCCGATGGTAAACGGATTCAGGGATATCCTGCAGGCAAAAGACTACCCGTTCCAATACCGGGAATGGCATGAGGGACATAGCTGGGGAAACTGGAAAGGACACCTTAAATTGCCCCTGATGCAGTTTTTCCCGTGGTCAAGCGGATTAAATGATACACCAGAGAATCCCCGGATGAAGCTGGAACAAAACCGGCCCAATCCGTTTCGTGGCTACACGGTAATCCCATTTTCTGTGCCGGTAGGATCCGAAATAGAATTGACACTTGTTGATCTGATGGGTAAAAATGTGGAAACCCTTTTTTCAGGATCAGTTTCCATATCAGAGAATATATTAGAATATTATCATAAAAAACCAGCCGGTCAATACATATTAACATTAAAGCAAGGTAAAACGGTCAAAGACAGCATGATAATTCATGCATTATGAATCTTTTCCAAATCAGGTACGGCAGGGCGCTATTGAAAATACTGATGCCAATTGTGGTTTTTTAAAGAACAACACTGATCTACCTTATCACGACATCAAAACCCAGAGATATGAAAATCAAACTTTTGCCAATCATTGCTGCAGTCATGGCAGTATGCCTGTCGGGCTGTTCGTCGAACGAAGACCTGCCAGTATCCAAAGATCCGCAGATGGTGAAACTGGCTGCTCCGGTCCTCATCAACACCGATTCGACCGTGATCGGGCTCGCCGATTATCTGCTGAGACCGAACCAGATCGATTCATTGGAAATTGATCCATCACTCAATGCCGTGATTTCATCCGATTCGGTAAAAATGGTGATCAGGCCGGTTGAAAGGGACTTCCCCAGGCTATCGGTACTTAAACTATGGTCAAAGGGATTCGCATATTCACTTTTGCTGGAGAAATCGACCAAAGTAAAATTCCGTTTCACCTTTGATCCGAAAAACAAAAAGTACAAGCGTGTCCAGATCAAGGGTCAGATGAATGAGTGGAATGCAGTGGCCGGTTATCTTTTTGAAAAAGATGGGAAATGGCATATCGATTTTCAGCTATTCCCCGGTAAATACCAGTACAAGCTGATCCTTGACGGTAAAGAAAAAAATGATCCGAATAATCCTGATTCGCTCAGCAATAACAACGGAGGCTATAATTCGCTTCTGACCATTGGAAATCTGAATCAGTCGGGGTTCCCTACCCTGTTCACCGACAAGGCTGATAAGAAACAAATGGTGATAGGTATGAAAAACACCGCCGATTCCATTTTCGTATTCTGGCAAAATTATCTGCTGGATCAGAAATTCTGGAAAAAGGACAGTACGGGTATCATTATTGACATTCCGCATAAAGCCAGAGAATTTGAACGTAGTTTTATCAGAGTCTGGGCGTATAACAGGAATGGCATTTCAAATGAGATTCTTGTACCATTGCGGGATGGAAAAATCCTTGATGAACCCAAAAATCTGACCCGCTCCGATCGTGAAGCGATGGTTATGTATTTCATGATGGTAGATCGTTTTAAAAACGGCAACCCCGGCAATGATGCCCCTGTTAAGGATCCGGAGATCGATCCCAAAGTAAATTATATGGGAGGCGATCTGGCGGGGATTACGAGAATGATTGAAGATGGGTATTTCACAAATCTTGGCGTCAACACCTTGTGGATCTCGCCAGTCACACAAAACCCCCTAATTGGTTACAACGAGTTCTTTCCGCCCCATCGTAAGTTTTCAGGGTATCATGGCTACTGGCCCATTACGCTTTCAACCGTTGACACCCGCTTTGGCACACCGGAAGAGATGCACAGACTGGTTAATGAAGCCCACGGCAAAAATATCAATGTCGTTCTTGATTTTGTTTCGCACCACGTTCACCAGGAGTATGCTTTACTTAAGGATCATCCCGACTGGATCACCAACGTCGATCTCCCGGGCAAAAGAAAAAACCTGAGGCTTTGGGATGAGCAACGACTCACAACCTGGTTTGACATATTCCTTCCGACGCTGGACTTGACGAAACCTGAGGTAGCCAATCTGGTTTCCGATTCTGCTGCATTTTGGATAAAGGAATATAAGTTCGACGGAATCAGGCATGATGCAGCCAAACACGTTCCCGAGAATTACTGGCGCACCCTGACGCAAAAACTCACGAAGGAGGTCATCATCCCGGAAAACAGGGATGTTTTCCAGATTGGTGAAACGTTTGGCAGCCGTGAGCTGATTGGCAGCTATATCAATCCCGGCATGCTGGATGCCCAGTTTGATTTTAACCTTTACTGGGATATCAAAACAGCATTTTCCATGGACAATGTTTCATTCAGGGAATTGAATTATTCACTGCAGCAAACCTTCAACTATTTCGGGGAACATCACCAGATGGGCAACATCACCGGAAACCAGGATATGTCGAGGTTTATCTCATTTGCAAGCGGGGCGCTCAGCTATAATGAAGACGACCATGATGCTGGCTGGAAACGTGATATCCAGGTTAAAGACACTGTCGGCTACCGGAAACTGGCATCTCTTCAGGCGTTTAATATGACAATCCCAGGGATTCCCGTCATTTATTATGGCGATGAATATGGCATGCCAGGCGCCAATGATCCTGACAACCGCCGTATGATGAAGTTTGACAGCCTGAATAAACATGAGGAATTTCTCAGAAAAACCACCTCAGAACTGGCTCATTTGAGAAATTCGAACCTTGCATTGGTATATGGGGATTTTACCACCTTGAAAGTCAGTGATAAAGTTTACGTTTATCTCAGGTCATACTTTGATAAAGCTGTTGTTGTTATTTTCAACAAAGACAAATCATCGAAAAAAATAGAATTCGAGTTGCCCGATCGTTATGCAGCAGCCACATTCGCGGCTCTCTGCGGCAATAAATTCATTTTGGAGAAAGGGAAGGTAAGCATTGAACTTCAGGGAAATTCTTTTGAAATTTTAACGAAGTAACTGTAGAATCGACTGATTGACTAATTGACTGATTGACTAATTGAAATCGTGCCGGTTTTAATGGACCCCCTCCCCGATCTGACTCTATAAGGGGAGGCCGAAGGTTTGGTAATGATTTCATTCGATTTTGCCGGAGACTGTTTTATAATAGATTTTAACAATTGCCATTCATTCGTGGCTTGAAAAAGGCACCTCCTGTTCTGGTAAAGGCCCCTCCCCTTAAACCAAGGGAATAGCAGGGGCATTGGTCATTTACGATGAAAACAGACCCGGAGTAACAACATCAGGTTGTTTAACTTCTTTTGGAACAGTTGTGATCAGGCAATATGTTAATTTATAAATATTCCATTTGACCACTTTTTAAAAAATAAATGAATGAATATGCTAAATCAATAATAATTATTAACTCATGAAAAAACTTACACTTATTTTAACCGGGGCGCTGATTGCAACATTGGCCTGCAAACCAAAGCCTGAACCTGAAAAATCGGGTCCCTCTCCCCACGTTGGCTGGAGCCGCAATGCGACTATTTATGAAGTAAATATCAGGCAATACACGCCGCAGGGAACTTTTAAAGCTTTTGAACTGGAGTTGCCGCGGCTGCAAAAGATGGGGGTTGACATACTCTGGCTGATGCCCATCAATCCGCTAGGAGAGAAGAACAGGAAGGGAAGCCTTGGAAGTTATTATTCGGTAAGCGATTATTATGGCATAAACCCTGAATACGGTACAAAGAAGGATTTCATCGATTTGGTAAAGAAGGCGCATGAGCTGGGGATGAAGGTGATTGTTGACTGGGTTGCTAACCACACCTCATGGGATAATCCGCTCATAAAAAAGCATCCGGAGTGGTATAAAAAGGATTCTACCGGCAATATCATTGCACCGGTTGCCGACTGGACCGATGTAGCAGCGCTCGATTACAGTCAGCCCGGATTACGGGAGTATATGACCGAAGTTCTTGCATATTGGATCAGGGAAGCAGATATCGATGGCTATAGATGCGATGTGGCCGGCATGGTGCCCATTGATTTCTGGAACCGTGCCATTCCTGAGATCAGGAAAATAAAACCATTATTTATGCTTGCGGAGGAAGAGAAACCAATGATGCACGATACCGCTTTTGATGCCACCTATTCCTGGGGATTGTTTCACCTGATGAATCAGATTGCGCAAAAAAAGAAAAGTGCAGAAAAGATCGACTCCCTGTTTGCCTCTGAGAAAAGCCTGTATCCGGCCGATGCATTCCGCATGCGCTTTACCTCGAATCACGATGAAAATTCATGGAATGGAACCGAATACGAACGGATGGGTTCCGGAGCCCGCACTTTTACCGTACTCACCTTTACCTTTCCCGGAATACCGCTGGTTTATAGCGGGCAGGAATCGGCCATGAACAAGCGTCTGCGCTTCTTCGATAAAGATACCATCCAGTGGGGGAACTACCCGCTCGAATTATTTTATGCTTCGCTGATGCAACTTAAGCAGAAGAACGACCTGATTGCCAGTGGAGATAGTGGCGGACAGTTCATCAAAGTGGCCACAGGTAACGACAAAACGGTTTATGCTTTCCTGCGTAAAAAGGATAAACGTCAATTATTTGTCGTACTTAATTTGTCGGAAAACGAGCAGAAGACCCAATTGAAAGGAAGCGATTTTAAAGGGAAATACAAGGAACTCTTTACCGGGCAGCTTAAGGAATTGAAAGCCGGAGATAAAATAAGCCTTTCACCGTGGCAATATCTGGTGTACGAATCGGAATAGGTCATGGCAGGAAGGTAAGGGTTTTCGAATGACCAATTACCAATTTGATTGAGCTCAGTTATACCAGTGAAGTTAACAGTCAGAGATATACTTCCATACGCTCCGTAGGAGCGGAATATGTTTAGAACGATGAGGTTCAGGAGCATTTCGCGCCGTAGGTGCGAAATTATTCTCTGGAGAATCAAATCCAAAATGCATTGCGCACCTACGGCGCACTGAACTTGTGGTGGAGGTTTCATCAGGACCCCAACCCCCTTCCTGAACATATTTGACAACGTCCCTCCATCTCCTCCAAGGAGAAGGAGATGGAGGATGAGATCATTTATTGTACATTCCTGCAGAAAGGGTTCTGGTAAGATTGCGATTAATCATTTAATTGAATCCAGGGATGTTTGTCTGACCTGCACACCCGCACTCCAGATACAAACAGCGAAGAGGCCGCCCTTCCGGGACAGCCTCTTCGCTGTTTATAAAATTAATTTGATATCCGCGCAGTGGGATTATTTTGCAAGTATCTCGTACTTCAAAGAGGCAAGGTTAATGTTAATGGTGTATGTACCCGCGCCCGGTGAAACAATATTGGCAGGATCGGGAACACTTTCAGTTGGCCTGTATACAAGAGGACCAAAATTGCTGGTTCCAGTAGCATCGGTTCCCCATTGCGGAGCCCAGCCAGCAGTAGTTTCCAGGAATTTCAATCCACCGGCCTTCAATGTGGTGGTGAGGGTGAAAATACCCGGCGAAACCTTGGTGAAAGCAATACCATTGCCAGGCGTCCATCCGGCATCACAACCATCGCCAACCAGGTAAAGTTCTGACGATGTCAATGTAACCACATAAGTAAGGAGAGCGGTATCAGCTACGATCCTGTAATCGCCTTCAACTGCAGGACCAGGAATAGCGGGAGGATCAGGAACTGCTTCAGTAGGCCTGAGCACCAGATTACCGCTTTCACTTGTGCCACCGGCATCAGTTCCCCATTGCGGAGCCCAGGCGCCCAGATTTGCGATAAATTTCAGAAACTTTCCGGGAGCAAGCAAATGGTCAACGACGGCAAATTTTCCGCCATCACCAAGGTAGGTCATTTCCAGTGCATCGGTATTAACCCAGCCGGCTGAGGTTGCATCGCCAAGCATATAAATGGGAGCAACATTCACCACCGCAGAATATGGAGTTATGTCAAGTGTAATAACCGAAGAAACGCTGTTGGTGGCGGGATTATTTTCCGACAAAGAAGACTTTACCCTGAACTGGAAGGTAGCAAGCTGGTCGGCCACACCCTTATAAGGTCCAAGAATGATGTCATTCATGCTTCCTTCTGTTATAGGGAATGAATAATCCTGGGTGGTTATAAGCGATTTGGCTTTGGAAAAATCTCCACCGGCTGTATCCATTTCAAGTGTGTAGGTAGGCTTCACAACATCTGATGTAAGATTATAGGCAGCCGGATCCCAGGTATAGGTAAATAAGAGGACATCCTTATTCTCCTTTACAAGAATATAAGCTGTACCAGATGCAGGCGTCAGTATTTGGCCCTGTGTAAAATAGGATAACACAACCTTGGTTTCATCCTTTTTACATGAAAACAGGCTGAATAAACCTATGGCCAGAATTAATATTGATAGTTTTTTCATATTATCTTGATTTAAAAATATTAATAACCTAGATTTTGGGTAAGGTTCGAGTTAGCCGAAACATCAGCTGATGGTATCGGGAACAGGTTATAGGTAATTGCAGTTGATGCCCCGTCGGAAACGCCACCTTTCCATGGCCACAAGTAGGTACTCTGACTGAATCTGCCATAACGGATAAGGTCCGTTCTGCGATGTCCTTCCCAGAAGAGTTCACGTGCCCTCTCATCCAGGATAAAATCAAGTGTAAGCTGATTGGCGTTGATATTTCCACTGGTATTGCCATAAGCTCTCTCCCTGAGTGCATTCACATAAGTAAGGGCAGTACCCTCATCACCACCTGCTCCGCCTCTCTTGACCGCTTCGGCGTACATCAGATAAATATCGGCCAAACGAAATAACGGGTAATCGGTGTCGGTAAAGGTTTTATCCTGACCTCCGCCACCTGCACTTGTTACATTTTTAAATTTGGTAATGGCGTAACCATCTGTAAAAGTACCAATGTCATTGATTTCAAGATTTTGTCCATCAGTCCAGAACATGGCACGCTGATCAGAGGCAAGGTTAAATTTATTAACCAATGCACTCGTGGTACGGGTTCCACCCCAACCACCATCAACACCATAATCAGCAGGCACCATACTTCCGCCAACGGCAGCATGAATGATAAAAGTAGTGCCGCCCCAGGTGCGGGTCTTTAACCCGTCAAAGTTGATAGCGAAAATTACTTCCTGATTATCGACGCTGTTATCGGCTAAAAAGAGTTTCTCATAATCAGCTTCCAATGCATATCCTGCTCCGGTCACTTTATTGCAGTAGGTAATACACTCTGTGTTTTTATCCTGTCCATTGTAAACAGGGGCATTGAGATACAATTTTGCCAGCAATGACCAAACAGCAGCCTGATCGGCACGGCCATATTCATTTTGCCTTGCGGGTGTCATCAAAGGTTCAATTGAACGTAATTCACTTTCAACATAATTAAATAAAGCATCACGCCTGATCTGGGTTGGGAAGAATTTTCCAACCGGATCATTTTCAGTTACAAAGGGAACGTTGCCAAACATGTCAAGTGCATGGTAATAACTTAGCGCTCTTAAAAAACGTGCTTCTTCGCGGAATTTAACAATTTCTGCTCTCTCAGCGCCACTGAAACCACGATCGTCCAGTTTGGTTTCCGACGATTCACGGATGAATTCATTACACTGACAAATCTGGAAGAAAATTCTGTAATACATGGCGGCAATAAAAACATCGCCCGATCCCCATGTCTGGGCATGAAAGTTCTTGATAGTCTGGTCATTCCAGCCAATCACAGCTTCATCGGTGGTTAATTCCTGGTGATACCAGTAACCACGGAGATACTCACCAAATCCTTCATCGATTCCACTGATATCGGGATTACCGGCAGCTCCTTGCTGGCCCGAGACTGATAGACCGGCATAGACTTTAGCCAAAACCTTTTTATAACCGGAAGTGGTTGTATAAACATTGGCAGAGGTCATGTCGCGCGGGTCAATCGGCAACGTGTCGAGATCCTTGACACAAGAGGCAAAAAACAGGGTTGTTGCCAGAACCATGAATGTTATCTTAAATATTCGTTTCATTTTTTTCAATTTTAAAAGTTAGAATAACAGATTTACACCCAAAACAAACACCCTTGACCGGGGATACATATTGTTGTCGATACCCACGGATGATCCAAGGTTCACCTCAGGATCAAGCCCGGTGTATTTCGTGATGGTGAATACATTATTCACGGTAAATGACAGGCGCAGGTGAGCGGTATTCTTGATCACATTGCCAAAGTCATAGGCCAATGTGAGGTAATCCAGTTTAAAGTAGGAGGCGTTCTGTACATAATAATCTGACAGATATTGGTTATTGGTAAAATTAACATCAAAAACATCGGATGTTACATTGCCAAGATAGGGGCCTTCGGGACGGTAAAGATTTGAATAGACACCACGGCTGGAGGAGATGTTGTTGTAAACATAGTTACCTACGGCAGCATGGCCAGCAGTTGCAAGGCTCAGCTTTTTCCACGAAATGGATGTTGAAACACCATAGGTGGAGGTAGGATTTGCTGTTTTGTAATGATATCGGTCTGCATCGGTAATTTTCCCGTCTTTGTTCCTGTCAACATACAAACCTTCAATTGGTTTATCATTTGCATCATAAACCTGCTGGTATACATAGAAAGAATTCATCGGGTAACCTACGCTCTGGATCTGAACCGTATTGCCTACACCACCGCTGATCCCGCCAACAAGAATCCCGGCATACGTAGGATCGTCGTTAACCGTGAGCTTTGTGATTTCATTTTTATTGAAGGTAGCATTGACGTTGAAATCCCATTTCCAATCTTTAGCTTCGATTATTTTTAAACCGAGGTTGAACTCCCAACCCGTATTTTTCATATCGCCAATATTTGTCCATACATAGTTGGAAAGGTTGGTACCGGCAGGCACCGGAACGTAACATAACATGTCGGATGTTTTACGGATATAATAATCAACCGATCCGGTAATCCGATCGTTGATGAAACCGAAGTCAAGTCCAATGTTGGTGGTTGCGGTAGTTTCCCATTTCAAACCGGCATCATAGGCATTGGCACGCATGGTATAATAAAACACGTTTCCAAACTGGTATTGTGCATACTGGTCGCTCATAGTATAGGTTGCCAGTGAAGGATACCAATTGTCGCCGAGATCCTGCTGTCCGGTTTTACCCCAGCCCAATCTTAATTTCAGTTGAGATATGACCTTTGAATTTCTCAGGAAAGCCTCATCATTGATTTTCCAGGCCAGTGCAGCAGATGGGAAAAGACCCCAGCGGGTATCCTTGGCAAATTTAGATGAACCGTCGTCACGCAAAGTAAAGGTAAGAAGATACCTGTTGGCAAGGGTATAATTCAAACGGCCGTAGAATGACACCAGGAAATATTCCTTTTTGGCTGTTACGTCGCTCGTACGAGCGGTATCATGAGGAACATTGCTGTTATGGTTGTTTGCTTCGAAATAAAAATGCTGCCATGAATAACCAGCCATTACGTCGAATTTACTCTTGATTGATTTTACCTCTTTAACGTAGTTGAGATAAAAATCGAGTACTTTGTTGTTTTTCTTCTGATCGTAGGTATTGTCCGTACCTTTATTGGTATAAACCCAGCTTGCATTTTCAGGAACATAAATGGTACCTTTGCTTTTGGAGTAATCGATACCCAGGTTCAGCACGGCACGTAAATCAGGAAAGAAATGTAATTTATAATCAAGTTGCAGGTTCCCCAGAAAACGGTTTACTGTTGAATTGTCATCCCTCATATTTAATAATGCAACCGGGTTGGAAGTAGCCTGGCCAACAGGAAGGGTATCACCCGGCTGCAGCCATGCCCAATAACCGCCAAATTTGTTATTGGCATTGACTGGTTTGGTAGGATCAAATGAAATAGCTGAACCAATAGCGCCGTTATCTGCAAAATGGTTCTTTTCATTCAGATATTTTGCGTTGGCATTGATCTTCAAATAATTTTTAAAAAAAGAAGGATTGAGGTTTAAACCAACCGAAGTCCGTTTCAGGTTATCCGTTTTCAAAATACCATCCTGATATAAATAGCCCACAGAAAGGCGGTAAGGCATCGTACTGATAGCGCCGGAGATCGCAAGATTATGGTCGGTGCTAAAAGCGGACCTGAAAATTTCTTTCTGCCAGTCTGTACTGTTCACTGTATCAAGCAAACCAAGCACTGCCTGGTTCCCAGCATAACGGCTCCTGACAAGGCTGCGGTATTCGTCGGCTCCAAGCACGCTGACGGTCTTGGGTACAGTAGCCATGGAAACATTGCCCGAATATTCAACTGATACTTTTTTACTGCCGGCTACTCCTTTTTTGGTCGTGATGATAATAACCCCGTTGGAAGCGCGTGATCCGTAAATCGCGGTAGCCGAAGCATCTTTGAGAACGGTATAGGTTTCAATGTCGTCGGGGTTGATCATACTCAGGCTACCACGGGCGCCTGCGGTAGAGGTATTGTCAACGGGAACTCCGTCGATAACGATTAAAGGATCATTGGAGGCATTGAGAGATGAACCACCCCTGATCCTGATAACCGCATCACCACCAGGTGCACCACCTAAGGTTGTAACCTGGACACCGGGAATTTTTCCTATGATCAACTGCTGGGGCGAGGAAATCTGACCCTGGTTAAAACTCTTTTTATCAATGGCAGTTACAGATCCGGTTGCATCCGATTTTTTAACGCTACCATAGCCAATTACCACAATTTCATTAAGGCTGCTTACGCTTGTTGCGAGAACAACATCGATTTTCTTCTCGCCGGAGAAGGTTTTTTCCTGTGTTTGATAACCCACATAAGAAAAAACCAGGATATCACCGGGTTTCACCTTCAGCGTATAGTTCCCATCAATATCCGATACTGCGCCGAGTGTCGTATTTTTAATTACGACGGTAACTCCGGGTATTGAACTGCCGTCTGCCGCATCTGTCACTCTTCCACCCACAGTAACTTCCTGTGCATAAATCGCTGATGCCGAAGCAAAAGCGACCAAAAGAAACAGAAAACGCAACCATAGTACACGTTTCTTCATAGAGTTGATTTTTAATAGTTTAACATTTGGTTTATTGATTTTTTAAATTAAATCCAATGGTCCTTAAATTCCGGGTGCAAATTAACAAAAAATTAACATTATTTAAAAGAAATTTCAATAGTTTATCAATTCACAAGGCAAAAATCGCCCAACCCCATCTAGATATTTATGTAAATCTAACTGAATGATGCATTGAATGTTGGTAATCGCGCACGTCCCTACGTCAGAAATTATTTTCAGATTTCATCTGTTATAATAAAAACAGTGAAAATCAATTGTAAATTTGATTGTGTAAGCTTGCGAAAATTAGCTAGTGCAAAAGTTCTGGGTAACTGAATCTTAGCAGTAGCTTCAGTAAACCTGACTGGCATCATTAAAAATCGACAGATAATTATCGGAAATATCAATATTATCATTTTCAAATGTAATTTTGCCAAACAACCCAATGAGTTGGGAAAAGGCTCCCCTCCCCTTCATGGGGAGGCTGGGGAGGGGTCTCCCAGAAAAATGCTTCTTGATTTTACAGGTATAACTGTGCTTCAATCAATAATGTTTTTATTCATATTTCATACGGCTATTAATAACTTTCTGATATGAGAATTAGTAAATTACTCAGCATCTGGATATTTTTATCCGGATTTGCTTCAACAGCACAAACGCTTCAGCTGACAACAGGTACCGTGAAAAGATTTGAAAATTTTCATTCCCGGTTCGTGGATGCCCGGAACATCGATGTGTGGCTGCCCAATGGATACGATACTATTAAGCAGTATGCCGTTCTGTATATGCACGACGGACAGATGCTGTTTGATTCTGCTGCCACCTGGAATAAACAGGAATGGGGTGTTGACGAGGTAATTGGTAAACTGCTGGCTGAAAAGAAGATCAGAAACTGCATCGTCGTCGGTATCTGGAATAATGGCCAATATCGTCACATTGAATACTTTCCTCAAAAGCCGCTTGAATTCCTGACCCCGGCTGAAAAGACCGAGTTGCTCGACACAACTGCCATAGGTGGTGAAAAGAAACGATTGCTGACCGGCGGACCGGTTTCCGATAACTATCTTAATTTCCTCGTCAGGGAACTGAAACCTTTTATTGACAGCAGTTTCTCCACGCTGAAAGACCAGCGTAACACCTTCATCGCCGGTTCAAGCATGGGGGGCCTGATCTCGATGTACGCCATTTGTGAATATCCTGGTGTTTTTGGCGGAGCAGCATGCCTGTCGACCCACTGGCCCGGCACCTTTAAGACAGTTGACAACCCCGTACCCGGAGCGTTTTTATCCTATCTTAAGGATCATCTCCCATCGCCAAAAAATCATAAATTTTACTTTGATTACGGCACCGAAACCCTCGATGCCATGTATAAACCCTACCAGCAACAGGCCGATGCAATCATGAAGGCAAAGGGATATACTTCCAAAAACTGGATCACCAGGGAATTTCCGGGAGAAAATCATTCGGAAAAGGCATGGCGGAAGCGGCTTGAAATACCGGTGGCGTTTTTATTGAATGAATGAATGAATGATTGATTGATTGATTGATTGAGGTGCACTATAAATTTTGTTTTATTGGGTGGAATGATACAAATACATTTCAAATCAGTTGGTACTGGTCGGATCCCCGATTTCCCTTTGAATTTGGGGAGAAAGTTCGTCGGGGATTTCAAATGTTTTTGCAGCAGAATGTTTAACATTGTCTTTTTATATGTATGAGTCTGGTCTAAAAAGCCAAAATCACCTCACCCTAACCTTCTTCTAAAGGAGAGGAAATTCCCCTTCTCCTTTAGGAGAAGGGGTTAGGGGCTGAGGTCAATTTGATCAACTGTTATTTTTGGCGATCATAGCGTTTTTATACTGGATTCATGTATCAGATATATCAACCGGTAAAAGGCTCCCCTCTCCTTCAGGGGGAGGCCGGGAGGGGTCTTTTTTCGGCAGACAAATGTTTCGTGATTTTAACTGGCATGATTTTGCTCAACCATTTATTATATTTCAACCCAGTGACTGTTTTAATTTTAACGTACTATTCATTTTTCTTTATTCATTTTTCACTGGCAATTATCCATTGTTCTCGATTCATTGGGTTAACGACTAATGTAAAATGAAAAACGATGAGTGAAGATTGAATAATGAAAAACTAATAGTTTTCAAGGAGTTACAAATTTCAAAATGAATTTGAAAAGACTTTTATTATGACACGATCTTTATTATTTTTCCTGGCTTGTTTTTTTTGCAGCCATTTCACGTTTTCACAAAGTGAAAGAACGAAATTCAACGAACCACCCGAATGGTCGAAGCGGGTAATCTGGTACCAGATTTTTGTGGAAAGGTTTCACAACGGCGACAAATCCAATGATCCCCAACCGGAGAACATCGATATTCCACCCGTGAAAATGATCGCCCCTGCCGGATGGTCGGTTACACCATGGACACAGGACTGGTACAGGAAAGAGGAATGGGCGGAAAACACCGGCTGGAACTTCGGCGAGATGGCGCAGTACCGGCGATACGGCGGCGACCTGCAGGGTGTGCTTGATAAGCTGGATTACCTGCAGGAACTGGGTGTTACAGCCCTTTTTATGAACCCGCTGAACGATGCACCATCATTGCATAAATACGATGCCAGGAATTATCATCATATCGATGTTAATTTTGGTCCGGACCCGGCGGGCGATAATAAAATCATGGCCGGTGAAAATCCCGATGATCCGGCAACATGGAGATGGACTTCGGCAGATAAGCTATTCCTGGAACTGGTTGCTGAGGCGCATAAGCGAAACATTCGAATCATCATGGATTATTCGTGGAACCATACCGGTGTGATGTTCTGGGCCTGGCAGGACATTCTCAAGAGCCAGGAGAAGTCAGTATATAAGGACTGGTACGCAATTAAATCATTCGACAACCCTGCCACGTCTGAAAATGAATTTTCCTATACCGGCTGGGCGGGTGTCTCCTCGCTGCCCGAGTTGAAAAAAATAAATGTTACAACAGACAGAATCAGCGGGTATCCCTACGAAGGAGATATCAATGATGGCGCAAAGCAACATATTTTCGCAGTCACAAAACGATGGCTTGCACCTGATGGAGATATTTCAAAAGGCATTGACGGCTTCAGGCTCGACGTAGCCGACCAGATTGGGCTCGGTTTCTGGCGCGATTTCAGAAAATTCGTGCGTTCGGTTCAACCCGAAGCCTATCTTGTGGGCGAAATCTGGTGGGCGAAATGGCCCGACAAACTGATGGACCCGCTGCCTTACAGCCATGGAGACATGTTTGATGCCGTAATGTTCTACCAGGTTTACAAACCTGCCCGCTATTTCTTTGCTAAAAACAATTTCCCGACCGATGCCAAATCATTGCAGGACAGCCTTGAATTTCAGTGGAACCGGTTACCTTCAGAGAACCGCTACGCCATGATGAATGTATCTTCTTCGCATGATGCCCCCCGCCTGCTGACCGATTTCTACAACCCGAACAAATACAAATTCAAGGCAACACCCAATGACGACCCCGGATATAAAACCGGCAAGCCGGACGAGGAGACATACCAGCGACTCAGGCTTTATCTGGTTCATGAATTCACCACGATTGGGGCGCCCAATATCTGGAACGGCGAAGAGATGGGCATGTGGGGCGCCGACGACCCCCATTGCCGCAAACCCCTTTGGTGGAAAGAATATACGTTCGAGCCTGAAACCAGAAACAATTTTCAGCCGGGAGAAAAATCATTTGACCCGGTTGGCTTCAACAAGCAACAGTTTGAGTGGTATCAAAAACTCATCCGGATCCGGAATGAAAACCCTGTACTGTCAACCGGCAACATAGCTTTCCTGACCGCAGAAGGGAAAAAGCTGGCATACAAACGGTTTGATGCTAACGATGAGATCGTGATACTATTTAACCTGGAACCAACGAAACAGAATTTTACCTTACCGGCAAACAGCGGATATATCGACCTGCTCACGAAAAAAAATGTAAAGGGTAAATCGTTGATCCTTGCCCCAATGACAAGTATGGTATTAAAGAAGATGAATTAATAGCACAAAAATTATATGAGTTACTTTTCACACAAAATGACATCTGCCATGTTAAATGACCTTGGGACATTAATGACCTCTCCCCTGCACCCCTCCCCTTGGATGGGAGGGGATTCCTGCCTACTGGCAGGCCAGGTTTCAACTGGCATTATAAAGTCGTTTGTTCCATTTCACCTCTCCCCTCCCCTCCAAGGGGGGGGGCCGGGGGTGAGGTCGTTCGATCAGGAGGAGGCGCCAGTGTCGGGGACGGGGGTGAGGTCGTTGAATCTCTGGGTTAGTTTTTTTTTACTTTCATTGTTTACATCTATTTTATTCATGTCTTCAGCTCAAGCCCGGGAAGTAGTCACGCTGCAGTCGAACTGGAAATTTGCCAAAGGTCCGCAGGAAAATGCATGGCAGGTAAAATTTGATGACTCAAAATGGCAGCAAGTTTCCATCCCGCACGACTGGGCTATTTCGGGACCGTTTATCCCCGACGGTGACGGAAATACCGGCAAACTTCCATGGAAAGGAGAAGGTTGGTACCGGAACACCCTGGAGATTCCCGGGCGGTGGGCGAGGCAAACTATTTACCTGCTTTTCGATGGCATCATGTCGGCCCCTGAAATCTATATCAACGGAAAACGTGCTGGAAGCTGGGATTATGGTTATAACTCCTTTTATCTTGATATTACCGGGCTGGTTCAAATGAACGAACCAAATACGATCGCCATACATGCCGACACCCGGAATCACGACAGCAGGTGGTATCCCGGGGCGGGTATTTTCAGAAAGATACAGATGATTGCGGTGAACCCGATGCATGTGGATATCTGGGGCACATATGTCACCACACCGGTTGTGAAGGATGACCAGGCTGATGTAAAGATTATCACCATGGTGAAAAACAGTGCGGTAACGCCTGGGGATGAAATAAAAATTGAGAACATCATCTTTAGTCCTGCAGGAAATGAGGTCGGCAGAAAAATGATCCGGGGCAACGTCAAACCGGGTGAACGCACCGATTTTGAATTTGCCATCCCGGTGCCAGATCCCGACCGTTGGGATGTGAACCATGGTGCGCTTTATTCTGTTAAAACAATTATCAGTTCCGGTGGGGAAATTCTGGATACCTGCTCAACACTTTTCGGGATCCGTACCATTCAATTTACTGCCGATGACGGATTTTACCTTAACGGACGAAGGGTTCAGCTTAAGGGGGTTAATCTTCATCATGACTTTGGACCCCTGGGCGCAGCTTTCAATACCCGGGCAATGGAGCGCCAGCTGGAATTACTGAAATCAATGGGCTGCAATGCAATCAGAACAAGCCATAACGTGGCCGCACCGGAACTCCTCGAGCTATGCGACAAGATGGGGTTGCTGGTATTTAACGAAGTGTTCGACAAGTATGACCATAAGGCCGACATTGGTGAGAAAACCGTTTTTGAAGAATTTGCAGAGAGGAACATCCGGAATTTCGTGGTACGCGATCGCAATCATCCCTCGGTTTTCATCTGGAGCGTGGGTAACGAGATGGGTGATGTGCAGTGGAACCTGAACAACGGCTTTGACCAGTTGAAAACCATGCTGAAGTACGTTAAGCAATATGATGAAACCCGCCCGACCACCATGGTTTGCGACAGCCGTAAAAGCGCGGAGAAGCGGCATTTCGATTTCTATGATGTACATTGCTGGAACTATGGCCGCCGTTATGATCTTGCCCGGAAAATGGAACCATCAAAATCGGTGATCATCAGTGAATCGGCATCCACCGTGAGCACCCGCGGTTTTTATGAATTGCCGCTACCGGCGAAGAAAACCGATTTCACCAACTCCCTCCAGGTAAGCTCTTATGATCTGAATGCCCCGGAGTGGGCAGAAATATCGGACGACGATTTCATGTGGCAGCAGGATGAACCTTATGTTGCCGGCGAGTTCGTGTGGACAGGTTTTGACTATCTGGGCGAGCCAACGCCCTACACCAATGAATGGACAAAGGCTCACGGCATGACCGACAAGGAGGCAGCATACAGTTCCTATTTCGGAATCTTCGACCTGTGCGGAATCCCCAAAGACCGTTACTACCTTTATAAAAGTTACTGGAAGCCAGAAGAGACCACAATTCACATCCTGCCACACTGGAACTGGGCAGGCAAAGAGGGAACCAGCATTCCGGTTTTCGTTTATACCAATGGCGATTGCGCCGAATTGTTTCTCAACGGTAAATCATTGGGAAAGAAATGCAAGGTACCTGGCTCGAAAAATTCAGTGGAACGGTTCCGTTTGATGTGGAACGAGGTTACCTATGAAACGGGCACACTCAAAGCAATTGCCTACAAAGATGGTATAAGGATCGGAGAATATGTTGTCAAAACCGTTGGCGATCCTTACAAAATCAGGCTGACACCCGACCGCACAACAATTGTGACCGACGGGAATGACCTCTCGTTCATTCTGATCGAAGCGCTTGACAAGGATGGGAATCCATGCCCGCTGGCCAACAACCTGGTTGAGCTGAACATCTCAGGCCCTGGCACCATCGCCGGTGTGGGCAATGGGAACCCGCAGTCTTTTGAACCATTCCAATCCAATCAGATTCACCTTTTTTACGGCAAGGCAATGCTGATCATCCGGTCGGAGCTTAAGAAGGGAGAAGTGGGGATAACTGCAACCAGCAGCGGGTTGATACAGGATACGACTAAAATAATTACGGAATAAAATCCAG
The DNA here is from genome assembly GCA_903885595.1 of uncultured Bacteroidales bacterium. GTDB lineage: Bacteria > Bacteroidota > Bacteroidia > Bacteroidales > FEN-979 > CAIVAT01. Next base: position 11,148 of record CAISJJ010000158.1, on the reverse strand, counting down.
GATCATTGTTCAATCATTGTATCATTGAGTCCAGTATAAAAACGCTATGATCGCGAAAAAAGAAAGTTTATCAAATTGACCTCATCCCCTAACCCCTTCTCCTTGAAGGAGAAGGGGAATTCCCTCTCCTTTAGGAGAGGGTTAGGGTGAGGTGATTTTTGCTTTTTAAACCAGCCTCATCATTGTTCTGCAATCATTATATCATTGTTCTGCAATCATTGTATCATCATTGAACAATCAAGGTATAGAGTGCTACCGACATGCTACCGGAGTGCTTCCGACCTGGTCGGGAGATGCAGCCGTAAAATCATGCTTATTGGGAAAGGCTTTAATGGATTAATAATATTAAATTTGCAAAACACGGAAATTCTGATTGCACCTGGTGCCCGCGTTTAATTTGCTTACATTGAAGTATGGACGAGCTGGAAAAGATTAGAAAAGAGCTGGAAGATGAACGTGCTGCCCGTATCAAGGCAGAACGAAATGTCAGTGAACTCACCACCGCGGTAAACAGGATGAATTCACTCATCCTCAATTTACAAACCGGGGTGCTGGTTGAAGATGAAACCAGGCATATTCTCCTCATCAACCAGCATTTCTGCGACCTCTTCGGGATGCCTTTTCAGCCATCGGAAATGATCGGCTGGGACTGTTCTGAATCAGCTGAGCAAACCAAATATCTTTTTGCCGAGCCTGAACGGTTTGTGAACCGTATTATCCAATTATTGCACGATCGCAAGCTGGTTCTCCAGGAGGAATTGCAGCTCGCAGACGGCCGTATTTTCAACCGTGATTACATCCCGGTTTTCATTGAAGGAGATTACCGGGGTCACCTATGGAATTACCGGGATGTAACTGCCCGCAAAAATTCAGAGATGGTTCTGAAACGAAGGGAAGAAAAATACCGAGGGATTATCGAGAATATGAACCTGGGATTGCTGGAGGTCGATCTGGCAGGTCGTATCCTGTATGCAAACCAGAGCTTCTGCAAGATGTCGGGGTATGAGGTGGCTGAACTCCTTGGAGTTGTGGCTGAAGACCTGTTCATGCAGGAAAAAGGCCAGGATAAAAACATTATCAGGGAAAAAAACCAGATGCGTGAAAGGGGTATTTCTGATGCCTATGAAGTCAATGTGGACAACCGCAGCGGAGAGTCGAAATGGTGGCTGATCAGCGGTGCACCATTGTTCGATGATAATGGAACACTAATAGGTTCAATTGGAATCCATCTCGATATTACATTACAAAAAGACCTTGAACATAACCTGACGGAAGCCAAGAAACTTGCCGAGGAGACTGCGCGCGAAAAGGAGGTTTTTCTGGCCAATATGAGTCATGAGATCCGTACGCCCATGAATGCCATACTTGGACTCGGGAGACAATTGATTAAAACCAGCCTTGATCCCCAGCAGGAATCATTCCTCGGCGCTATCAATACTGCAGCCGATAACCTCCTTGTCATCATCAATGATATCCTTGACTTTTCGAAAATTGAATCAGGGAAGTTGCCGCTCGAGAAAATCGGTTTTGACATTAAGGAGCTACTTTATCAGGTTGAAAACATTTTATCCCCGAATGCGCGATCAAAAGGTCTCGATTTTATTCTTGAAACCGATGAAGACCTTGCACCAGTGCTCGTTGGTGATCCTTTTAGGGTGAACCAGATCATCCTGAACCTTTTAAGCAACTCCATCAAATTTACCGAGAATGGCACTATCCGGCTATCCTGTATGGTTTCAGCCAAGACTGAAACTGAACAACAGTTGAAAATCATCGTTGAGGATACTGGTATCGGAATGGATAAAAAATTCCTGAAAAGCATCTTTCAAAAGTTTTCCCAGGAAAATGTGAACACTGCCAGAAAATATGGAGGCACTGGTCTTGGAATGGCTATCACACACCAGCTGGTTGGACTGATGCAAGGCACGATTGGGATTGAAAGTCGCAAAGGCTACGGAACAAAGATTGTAATTTGCCTGTCATTCCCATTGGGCATGGATCGCGATCTGCCAGTGAAGGATGAGATGCCGGTGAACCTGGGTCTCCTGCGGGGCAAGGAGATCCTGCTGGTCGAAGACAACCGGCTGAACCGGCTGGTTGCCAGCACGATCCTGAAAATGCATGGTGTTATTGTGACCGAGGCCATCAATGGCCAGCTGGCAATTGACCTCCTGAAGTCAAACCATTACGACCTGGTGCTGATGGACATGCAAATGCCGGTGATGGACGGGCTGACTGCGACCAAAATTATCCGCAGTGAAATCAGCGCCAAGGTTCCAATTGTGGCCCTGACAGCCAATGCTTTGAAAGGAGAAGAGGATAAATGCATAAAGGCCGGCATGAATGATTTTATTTCGAAACCGTTCGATGAATCAAAATTGCTTAGGGTTATCCTGAAGCATTTCCGGTAAAAGCCTCCTTGGAATGGTTGCCCTGATCAAAGATCCAGTCCAGGCCACCTTAGTTTATTGTTCGATATATATGCCTGATAGATTCAGCCAAATTCAATTTAAACCCGTTCTAACTTCGTTATGCAATAAATGGCCATTCGAAAAAAATACTTTATTTTGCAATATCAATTATAATTGTAACCCTTTGAATATTTTTATCGGGATAGATGATACGGATAACCTCGAAACCCGGGGTACAGGTTTCCATGCCCGGATGCTTGGTCAATCCCTTGCTGAGGCGGGGTTATTTGAGATGAAGTCGGTTTCCCGCCATCAGTTACTTGTCGACAAAAGGATCCCGTTCACCTCACACAATAGCTCCGCCTGCCTGGCCGGGATATGCACAGGCAACATCAATGAACTGATCGAACACGCAAAAATTTTCCTTAAACGCGAAAGCGCATTTGATTCCGATGCGGGTTTATGCGTGGCCCCGGAAGAAGAGGTTACCCCTGCCATCGTAGATTTTGGAAACCGCGCCAAACGTGAAATCCTCTCAATCCATGATGCTTATCGCATGATCGTGAATACCTCCGTTTACCTGGAAGGCTTCCTGAATACCCGCATCGGGTTGATCGGTTCACTGGCAGCGGTTGGGCTTCGTGCAGGTGGAAATGATGGCAGGCTCCTTTGGACACGAAACCTCCGTGAAACGACAGGTGAATTTCCGATCCGTGAATTCCTGGAACGGGCAGGCATTGACCGGGTGATTGAACGTTACCACCACATGTCAGCCGTTACCACGGACATGGTTGCTGAGAAGGAGTTTCCGGCGCCTGATCTGTCATCAGTGATCAGGATCTCAGAATGGTGCAGGCCGGTCATGATCGGTGGGAAGATAACACTAATTGCAGAAAAAACAGATAATACTGAACCTTATGAATACCAGTCCGCTTCAAAAGACTATATCAAAAGTATTTCCGAATAGCACGGTTGCCTCGGCCGTTGAGATCATCTTTCTGCTCGGGCTGGGCATGATTGCAGTAATCCTCCATGCCAAACTCCGGATGCCCATGCATCTACCTGGTAAACAGGGACTTTTGTTCGTTGCCCTGATCGTTACAGGGAAAGGTTTATCGAAATTCCCTTTTGCTGCCAGTTTATCAGGAATCGGCGCCGCCACCTTGCTTCTCATGCCCGGATTAGGATTTCATGACCCTTTTATGGCGTTGAATTACCTTTTCCTGGGGTGCCTCATGGACATCGTCCCCGGATTTTTCTCCAGGTTCACCTCCCGGGAATGGATTCTGGCCATTGTTACCGGCGCCTGCTGGATTTTTATCCCGCTATTCCGTCTCGCCATGTCACTTGTTGTTGAGATGCCCATGGGCGCATTCCGCAGCGGATATGTCTATCCCTTCGTCACCCACTTCATTTTTGGTGTGGCCGGCGGGCTGATCGCAGCCGGATTGCTCACCCTGGCACATAAAAAATCGTGATGTATCCGGAGACTATCTGAATTTTCAAGAATAAACGAAATTAACCACAATGAACACAAAGAAGGGACCATGTTCATTTTTCCATACAATCATAAAACCAATAATCTAAAAACTTAAAACAATCATAAAGTAAAAAATGATCCGGAAAAATGTTACCCGCGATATGCAAAAATCACCCTATCGTTGCTTAACAATGGGACACTTTTGGTCTATGCAGATAATGATTCCGATCGCAATGCTCATTTTATCACTGTCCTCATGTAAAAAAGACCCGGCGCAGGTCGCCCCGGTCATCTCCTTTATTTCTGAACAGGGCTATACATCACATGATACGATCCTCCAGGCAGGCCAGAAGGTAAAAATCGGCATCCGTGCTGCCACTACCAATGCAAATCTGACCTATTTTTCGGTCAGGTTCAATGATGGTAAAAGCCAGATCCTGCTCGATTCCGGCATGAATACACCATCCCTGATTTATAATCTTGAGGTGATCAAAACCAATGCCCCTCAGGAGCAATGGACCTTCGTGATTATGGACCGGAACCGGATTGAACAAAGCGTTCAGATTGTTTTCACGAAATCAGATAGTTCAAAATGGGGAAAAATCAGGACGATGCATGACATCATCCTCGGAGCCCAGGAGAATTCAACTATTGGGAGTTTTTTCTCCCTGACTGACACCTCGGTCATGATCCTGACGCAGGCCTTTGAAAATCAGCCCATGGCAGATATTGTTTACTATTACGGTCAGTATGAGGGAACCCTGGCATCGCCCAATGAAGCGGAAGCCCCAGGCTTTTTCACCGGGCCGGAAGGCATTGCAAACTGGACTTTTAAGAACGAAACCCGTTACGACACGACGATGATTCAGTCACAGGTTTTCGACCAGTCGCTGAATGACAGCCTGATCCTTTCTGCTTACGAACCTGCGGCAGGAAAAAAGAAGGGAAAATATGTCCAGCCGGGGATGGTATTTTCGTTTCGGAGTCCTGCGGGGAAGTTGGGCCTTATTAAAATAGAGGATGTTATTCCGTCACCATCCGGATCAGTAAAGATGACTGTTAAAATCCAGGAATGAGACCTTTGCAAAAATGGCATTATTTATCAGCGTGATGAAATGAAAATAACCAAGAGTTACCGGAACATGTTTCGAACATGGCTGACATGCGGAATTTTTCTTCTGAGCGCCGACTTTGGTTATGGGAAAACCGGCAGCATTTCCGATTCAGCATCCGCTGATACTACGCGACGAGCCTGGACCAATGACCTGCCTGAATTCTTTGTAACTGCGACCAGAACACAACACAAAACCGATGATATTCCGGTGCGTCTTTCCTCCATAAGCAGTAAAGAGATAAACATCATGCCTGTTATTACCGCCGACGCCATGCTTGAACTGGTTCCGGGAGCAAACATTGATCGTTCGAACGGCATCTTTTCCAAAAATGCAAGCATCACTATGCGCGGGTTGAACGGGAGTCCAAGAACCCTTGTTCTGCTCGACGGGATTCCCCTGAATAAGGCCGATGGCGGAGGTCTCAACTGGAACCGGATCATCCCCGAATTCATCAACCGGATCGAGGTATCAAAAGGACCTACATCTTCGGTTTATGGAAGCAATGCCATGGGAGGTGTGATAAACATCATTACCAACCGTCCGTCTTCTTTACTGCAGGGGCAGGTGAAGGCTTTCTATGGTTCCTGCAATACTTTCGGAGGGCTTTTCAGCATAGGAGGTAAGTTTAGAACAAGGGATAAGTCAGGAAAAGAAGTCAAATCAGAGGCACAAAACAGGTCAGCTTTACAAGTCAAATCAGGGAAACAGGTCAGATCGGGAATTAAAGACGAGTTCGGCGAACAGGACAATTTAAGCACAACGGTTGCATCAGGAATCCCGGAAAAATCGGATGCTCAGGATAAAGGGTTTTATTATACCCTGAATGGTTTTTACAGGCAGGGCGACGGATACATCATGGTTCCCGATGAAACCCGCGACAGCATGGACGTGAAGAATGGATTGAAAGAGGGCCTGGCGGCTGCAAAAATAGGGTATCAATACGGGAAGCAAAGCTATACCGAGATTGAATACAGCTATTTCAATGACAGGCGTTACGATGGTTTCGAAGTGTATGAACCCGGCGGAGGTTACAATGAGTATCCAACGCATGCCGTCAGGGTTACCAGCAGCAACATTTTCAGAAAGGCTGAATTACTGGTGAGCGCCTATTACCAGAATGAGTTCTACCACCGGCTTAGTGAATCGATGGCAGCGAAAAAAGGCAATAAGTACACCCTTTATCAAACCGATTCCCGCCGGATCGACCAGGGGATCTGGTCAAATCTAACCCTGCATGGCAAGCACCGGATGACTTATACTCTGGGACTGGATATCCGTTCGGGAAGTGTAGATGCCTCTGACACTTATCTTACTGCAACGGATGTGCTGCAGAACAAGGGGAAAATGGATTTCTTCGCTCTCTTTGGTGAGTACGAATGGCATATTGTGCCGGAACGGCTGATCCTGCTGGCCGGACTCAGATATGATATCGCCAGGTTTCATGACGGGTCGTTCGTCATAGAGGAGCCAACAACGCTGACTGAGTTCATGGCTGATTATCCCACCACATTCAGTGATGCCACATGGCAGGCGCTGAGTCCGAAAATCGGGCTGAAATACATGTTTTCAAGAAACATCAATGGCTATCTCTCCTATTCACGGGGCTTCAGGCCAGCCATGCTTGACGACATGTGCAAGAACGGGAATGTGACCAAAGGTTTCAAACTGGCAAACCCACAGCTCAAACCCGAAACCATCGATAATTACGAAGCGGGTGTCGACTGGAGCCCTGCTCCCGCTATCAGTTTCCAGCCATCAGTGTATCTGTCATACGGTCATGATTTTCAATATTTCGTGAGCACCGGCGACAGCATCAATACCGGCGGGGACAAAGACAAACCCATCATCAGGCGTGAAAATGTAAGCGGGGTGCGTATCATCGGGGCAGAGATCTCTGGGCGATGGCAGATCTTAAAAGAGTTACGGTTGGTTGCCAATTATGCATACAACGATTCCAGGATCACTTCGTTCGATTCACCGGCGGACAGCAAGGACCTCACGGGAAAATACATTGTGGAGGTCCCGCGCAACCAGGCTTTTGCAGGTATCTGGTGGAACAACCGGATCATCCAGGTTACGCTGACCTTCAACTACAAGGACTTCCAGTGGAATGATGACGAAAACACAGTGAAAACGGGCCCGTCCAATACTTTTGACCTACGGCTTGGCCACACCTTTGCCGATTGTTTCACCATTAGCGCAACCATGCAGGATATTTTCAACACCCGTTATTACGATTCGAAGGGGAATTTATCGCCTGGAAGATTTATGATGGTGAATCTGGCGTATGGGTTTAGGGTGAAGTGATTTACGATTTATGATTTACGAATGACCAATGACCAATTACCAATGACCAATTACCAATGACAAGCGACGAGTGACGAGCGACGAATTGCAAGGAATTTATCTTCGAATTGTAATTTTTAATTTTTAATTTTTAATTTTTTATTACTTATTGCCTAAATCCAACTTACTATGAAAAAGACAATTACAATTTTAAGCTTTTGCTTTTTTTTATTGGCCGGGACTGCAATGCAGGGTCAGGTTTTACTTGCTAAATGGACTTTCCCAACCGGGAATCCTACCGACAGCCTGGCTGATGGAGGTCTCTCCTGGAACCTGGATAAAGCGATCCATACTGAAGGAGGAACCAGCGCCATCGATTTTACTAAAAATGGTTTCACAACCAAGTCGGCCCAGGCCACCGGTTGGGATAATGGCGCCATGTCGAAATGCTGGGTTGTATCAGTGAATACAGCGGGCTACGACCAGCTGAAACTATCATCGAAACAACAATCGGGCGGAAATAATCCAGGGCCCCGCGATTACAAAGTACAGTACCGGATCGGAACGACGGGCGCCTGGGAAGATGTTCCTAACTCCACCATCATCACGGCCAACGACTGGACCACCGGAGCCCTTGACAATATCGATCTGCCGATGTCTTGCTATAGCCAGGGTTTAGTTTTTTTGAGGTGGATCATGACAACCAACACGAACTCCACCGGAGGGACGGTAACCGCAGGCGGGATCAACAAGATCGATGACATTTACATCACAGGAGAACTTTTCATCGGAATAAATGATCAGTCGGCGCCCATTACATTCAACATTACGCCCAATCCGTCAAAGGGCCCGGTTACCATCACCTCACCTGCCATGATCAAAAATCTGGAAATCATTGACATGAGCGGCAGGATTGTCTATTCGGATCAGGAGGTCAACAGGTTGAATGTGACACTCAGGGAAGGATTTGCGACCAAAGGCAGTTACTTCATACGTATCCGTAACAATGAAGGAAAAACCGGAATCAGGAAGGTTGTAATAATGTAGGTTAGAAATTGTCAGGATCTACCCGAATATTTTACCCGGACTCTTCTGTTTTATGATGGTATAGAAAGCAAGGAATTGGAAATATAAACATTATTTCCCAAACGCCTTGAATAACTGCCCAAAAAGGTTAAGGGCATCGGTCACCATTTTCTCATTCTCCACAGGGATTTTCAGGTAGGTTTTACCTGAGGCCGGGTCTCGGTCGACAAGCGAGGAGACCAGCTTTTGGGTGGCATCAGGAGAAGAAAAGGTACGTGCCAATCCACTCAAAAATCCAAGTCCGCCGGCGATAAGCGCCGCCGGATCGGGAGGTTCGGCAGATGCCATAGGTTCAGAAGAAACCGCTTCCGGTTCCGATACCGGAACATCATCATCACCTGGAATATCATCAACTTTTTCGGCTTCCATTTGACCCGGTCCCTCCGCTGATGATTCTATGAATTGCAGTTCATCGGTTTCAGCCTCGATATCATTGGGAATTTGTATATCGGCCGTAGCATCTGTTTCGGAAGGAGCGGTGATTCCCTCAACGGTCTTCATGAATGCACGGAACTTGTCTTCGCCCATGAAAATCGAATCTTCTCCGTCATTTAAAATACCATCGAAGAGTGAGCTTTTAAAATTCAACACGCCGATCATGCGGTGTTCAATGGTGCCGGAAGAGACAAAGTTGATAACCGAAACCTTATTTTTCTGGCCATAACGATGGACCCGCCCGATGCGTTGTTCAAGCACAGCCGGATTCCAGGGAATATCAAGGTTAATGATCATCGAGGCCGATTGCAGGTTCAGCCCTGTGCTTCCTGCATCGGTTGATAAAAACACACGGCAGGCCGGATCAGTATTGAAATGGTCGAACAACTCCTTCCGGTTGCGGCTTGGGACATTGCCGTTCAGGTAGCGATATCCGGTTCCGCGTTCATCGAGCTCGCGCGCGACCAATCGTGTCATGCGCTCCCACTGGCTGAAAACAACCACCTTCTCTTCATTGCCTTCTAAGTACTCTTCGAGAATATTCATCAACTCCCCTATTTTGGTATCATGCCGCGTTTGCTGATCCAGGATATAGGTGCTGTCGCACACCATCCGCATCAGATTGAGGTTGATCATCAAACGCTGACGGTCCTTCTCATTTAAAAAGCCCTGGTGCTTCCATTTGTTTACCAGCCTGGCTACGATATCTGCAAATTCCACATGCAGCTCCATCTGCTGCTCAGTCATGGAAACATACAGGATTTTATCCATCCGTTCGGGAAGTTGCGACATCACCTCCTTCTTGGTCCGGCGGATCATGATATCCGAGAGTTTCCGGGTTATTTCATGCAGATGGTTATAGCCGATCACACGGCCGGTCTCATTCTTTACCTGGTAATGATCGAGGAATTGATAGTATGGCCCCAATTTGAAAGGATCGACGAACTGGATAATGGAATAAAGGTCTTCAAGCTTGTTTTCAAGCGGTGTTCCCGTAAGGACGAGCGCATAAGGCGAATGGATTTTTTTCACACTTTGGGCTATTTTCGTCTTCCAGTTCTTGATGCGCTGGGCTTCATCAAGGATCACCAGGTCAAATTCAACCGAATTGATTGATTGAAGATCGTTACTCAAAGCATGATAAGATACGATTTTGTAAAATGTATCCGATTCGTATTGTGTATGGCGGATATGCGGAAGCCCTTCGATTACCTGCACCGTACCTGAAGTAAACCGTTCTATTTCCGATTGCCATTGATATTTCAGTGAGGTTGGGCAGATGATGAGCACGCTCGAAATCCCCGTTTCTATTTTCATGACCTCGGCCACGCCAATGGCCTGGATGGTTTTGCCCAGACCCATTTCATCGGCGATGAGGCTTCTGCCGGCTTTCGCGGCAAACAGGATCCCTTCCTGCTGATAAGGGAACAACTTTGTAGTAAGGATTCCTTCGAGTTCTTCACCCTCCGGATAACGTTCGTTGATCCATTGCGCTCTGCGCTGCTTTTCCCGGGTTTCGAGAATAAACCCCAGGGTATCGTCATAACATCGAAATTCGGGATCGATGGCGCCGGCACGAATCCTGAACTGCTCAAAGTTCGCGAACCCGAAGGAGGTCAGTGTCATCTCCTTGTCAAAATATTCCCAGGCCATGTTTTTGAATTTCACGGCAGAATCGGTCCCAATCCTGAGCTTTACTTTTCGATCTTTCCCATATTGCAGATAAACCGAGCTGTAAGGCGGGGTGTAGCCCTTTTTAAGCATGGATGCCAGCCGGGGAACGGTCCTGATTCTGAGCAAAACGGCTTCGATATGCTTACAGGTGCCCAAATGGTTGGTTTTAAAATCAAGACAGGTGCAAAAGTTCATCACCTGTTCATTGTTGCGGATGGCAACTTTGTAAGTATTTTTAGTTTCAGGATTGTACACGGAATAGTCGCTGAACACCGGGTGACCGTCGAGTTTTTTGATTGCAAAATCCTTCCCGGTCACAAACTGTTTCCGCAGGGCAATCTGCCAGTCTTCCAGCGAAAGATCGGTTGGTTTGCGATGATAAGGAACGGCATCTGGGTTCTTTTCGGTCTTCTTTTTCTTAACGACGAGTTTGGCTTTTGGTTTTTGCAAATCGACCAAGGAAAGATCGGTTGGCTTGCGGTGATAGGGACCGGCATCGGGGTTCTTTTCGGCCTTCTTTTTCTTAACGACGAGTTTTGCTTTTGGTTTTTGCATGATGAACGGGGATCAGGGGATTTATATTAATGTTGTTCAAGCGTGAGTTCCCTCCAAAACGTATATTTAACTACGAAGACGCAATGGCGCAAAATATAAACAATTG
>CAISJJ010000157.1 GCA_903885595.1 uncultured Bacteroidales bacterium | reverse complement strand
GCTACCTCGCTACCTCGCTACCTCGCTAATTCGCTTATCTTTGTTACAAACTTTCGACATGAAGCTGCTTATCATCAACGGTCCAAACCTGAACCTTTTAGGGACCAGGGAAGCGGATGTATATGGGAATCTTTCTTTTGAGAGCTACCTTAAGAAACTGCGCAGGCAATATCCTGAACTTACCATCGAGTATTTTCAGAGCAATATTGAGGGCGAAATGATCAATGCACTTCAGAATGCCGGGTTTTTGTATGACGGCATCATTCTCAATGCCGGAGGATATACGCATACTTCGATTGCCATTGCCGATGCGGTTAAAGCCATAAGCACACCTGTTGTTGAGGTACATATCTCGAACACATTTGCAAGGGAACCATTCCGCCATACTTCTTTCCTGGCGGCCCATGTCAAAGGAAGCATCATTGGGTTTGGGCTGGAATCGTACCGGCTGGCGGTGGAGAGCCTGATCACCAAATTGATCTGAAATTATTCAAGGTAAAATTTTGTCAGGTTGAGCTGGGAGTATTTGCGTTTGCCTTTCAGATAATATTCCACCACGATATTCTTGCCGTAAACATCCTTCATCGTGCCGTGTTTCAGGCCTTTTCGCTTTTGCTTTATTTTTCCGAACGACCGGTAAAAACTCATGTGCGCCTGGGTAACCGCCCAAAAGTCCTTGAAACCAGCCTGAAATAGAAATTTCATGGCCGCAATTCCGTCCAACAGCAACCGGATGGTGAAAACTGGTATAAGCCGGTCGTCGGGCAGGTTTTTATAAAGCAGGAAAAAATTGTTCCTGAAATTCAGGTAGGTTTTTCGCCATGACGCCTTCGGCAAGGTGCCGCCTCCGATGTGAAAAACGGTGGAGTGGGGGCAGTACATGATTTTATATCCATTGTTTTTCAGACGCCAGCAAAAATCGATCTCCTCCATGTGGGCAAAAAAATCGTCATCAAGTCCACCCATCTGGTGAAATAGCTTAGCTTTTACAAACATACAGGCGCCGGTAGCCCAGAATATCTCACTTGTTTCATCATATTGACCATGATCTTCTTCGATGGAGAGAAAAATTCTTCCGCGGCAGAATGGATAACCGTATTTATCAATGAACCCACCGGCTGCCCCGGCATATTCGAATTTTTTTGGTTCATGAAAAGAGCGGATTTTAGGTTGGCAGGCGGCAATCAGTTCATCCTCTTCCATCAGTTCAATGACCGGCGCGATCCAGTTTTCGGTAACCTCAATATCGGAATTCAGCAAAATGTAATAATCTGCTTCAACCTGCCGCAGCGCCAGGTTATAACCCTTGGCAAAGCCACAGTTTTCACTATTCTGAATGATACGGACATCGGGGTATGCTGATCGTAAAAAGGAAACTGAATCATCAGTGGATGCGTTATCGGCTACAACGATCTCTGCCTCATCCTTGCTGTATTGAATCAAAGTGGGCAGAAATTGCTCCATGTACTTCCTGCCATTCCAATTCAAGATGATTACAGCAACATGCATTTAATTAAAAATTAAAAATTAAAAATGACGAAGATGAAAACGATAGCCGTACCCTGCCAATCAACATCCTTCGTTCTTAATTCTGCAGTTTACGTTTTGCACTTTGCACTTTGCACTTTGCACTTTGCACTTTGCACTTTGCACTTTGCACTTTGCACTTTGCACTTTGCACTTTGCACTTAACGTCTTTCCCGCCGTAAAATTACGAAGAAAGAAATGGTAATTTTTAATTTTTAATTTTTAATTAATTAGGTAAGTCCCAATAATCCTGTTCCATATCTCCCCAGGCACGGATGACCTGGGTATCCTGGATGTCGAGGGTTGAATAAATGCGGTTGCGCAGATCGATTTTCCAGCGCTGATTGTTGATCTCTCCAGTAGCATCGGAGTGCAATAAAGTGAAATCGCTGGTGACCATATCCTGGGAATAGAAAACAAATTTCCTGTTTCGCTGGTTGTTGTTCAACGTATAGTACTGCCATATCTCGTAAGGGTAATTACTCGGTTCATTGTATTGTGTGCTCCGGGTGTTTGGCGGACCATACTGAAGGTACACGCGACCACGGTCGGTTTGATATCCCTTTAACACCGGTGTTCCAAAATTTTCCTGGACCTTGATAACCTGCGAATGGTAATAGTTCCAGGCCATCTCCGGATTATTCTGGTCACGTTGCAGCCACATGGCGTAAAAGAACCGTTGCATGGTTGGCAGGTCGGCCTTTTTCAGGGCTTCCCTGATAAATGATTTCTCAAAGCCGGTAGCCACCGGATAGGTGCTGTTAATCAACTCCCGCAGGGAATCGGCATTTGTGATTTTTTCAACAAAGGTGTTGGTGATCTCGGTCGAGGGAATATCGGTCAGGGTCATTTTTGCCCTCGGGTTCATCCGCTGGAAAAACAACTTCCTTGAGGTGACCAGCTCATTTTGCTGGTTTCTGGCCTCCACCACGAGGTTGTAGTTCCCGGATGCCAGGTTTTCGATGGCAATTTCTGATAAAAGTACATTCACTCCTTTTGGATTCTCCTTTTTGCTGCGGGCATAGTCGGCCAGTTTTAAATTGCTTTCAAAGGATTCAAGATAGTAGGAAAGCAGGAATTTCTGGTTCACATCCATAACCTTATCCATATTGTATAATTCACAATAGAAGGTCATTTTGGATTCATTTTCCGGGAAAAAAGTATAGGTGTAAGGAACGAGGTCGTATCCGCTTTTGGTCAGAACAGTGGTGGCTGATGACTTTTCATAGGACTTGACAAGTTCGATACTGGAAAAGGAGGGCCTGGTGGCCGGGAAATCGATCGTGATGGCCTGGTTATAGGGTACACCGGCTACCGTTTTGTTTTTATCGGCAAGTTGAATCTCAAAATCATAGGTGCCATTTTGAATCGGGATCCGCTGCTGATCAACAAAATGAAAATTAGTTTTCGTCGTGTCTTCAATTTCAGAACTGCTCAGCTCATATTTCTTGAACGCTTTGATCGAATCGTTCTGTTTGAAGGTCATCAGCACATTGACCGTAGCCTGGAACTTTCCGTTTTCTTTCTGAACGAAGGTGACACTGTTCGCGGCAATGGAGAGATAGGTCTCCAAAAACGGTCCTTCGGGGGAATTGAATGTTGCATAAGTGAGAAAAGCCCACAGGTTCCTCGACTGTGCATTGATCCCTGTAAAGGCCAGGAAGACAACCAGCATGATGGGAAAAGTCTTTTTCATATCCAAGGGGTTATATAAAGTGAAGATTATAATTTCAACCTGCAAAGATAGCAGCGGCAGGCTGAACTTGCAAGGGAAATCGGTCAAAGGAGGCAATTACCTGCTATTGGCGCGCTGTGCACAGGTGAAGTGTGCCAGACCAGGAGAAAATGAATTTTTAGGTTATCGAGAAATTTGAATTTTCAAAAGTGAAAATCAGGCTACATTTTGTCAGTTTCCAAAATAAATGTACTTTTGCTCCCGGAGAGATGGCAGAGCGGTCGATTGCGGCGGTCTTGAAAACCGTTGACCTGCAAGGGTCCGGGGGTTCGAATCCCTCTCTCTCCTCACACAGATTTTATAAAGCGTTGTAATTTAACAGATTACAACGCTTTTTTATGTGTGCCGTGCACACTTATAACCTTGAAGGTGCAAGTCCTTTATGGAGGTCGGTAGTTACCAACCATTAGCCAAGAGCAAGGGTGTCCGCTGCGAAGCGGAATCTGAAGGAAGCTGGAGGCAAAATCCCGAACCGAGGAACACGAATTGCATCAGGCATACCCAGCAGGATGAGATTGCATAACAAATCAAAGTCCAAAAACTACCCGGATGCTGGGGTGTAAATGCAACGGGTACATGGGATGAAAGGGTATAAGTTTACCACGGGAGACCTGTTGGACGTGTGGAAACGGAGTAAGAAACACGGCTAACAATTGCCAACAGGAGTCAGCAGCGACCATAGTACGATATCACTGGTTGATATTGGAAGGGTCAAATCTTAAGAGGTGAGCATCAAATGACCGTTACCATATGAATGGCAGAGAGCAGAAAACGGATAAAGACACCTGTTTGCAGAAGGATAGAGCGGAACTCGAAAGCTACGCAGGAGGGCAGACATTCCTATGGATGACCGAAAAAGGAGACACCAACCAGGCGACAGGAGGAGCAAAGCTCTTAGAGTTCATTCTATCACCTGCCAACCTAAATTCAGCTTACAAACAAGTGAAGCGGAATAACGGGAGCGGAGGGATAGATGGGATGGATACGAAAGCATTGCGTTTGTATTTGCAAACCCATCGGGAAGCATTGCTAACGAGCCTCCAGGAAGGGAACTATAATCCACAACCCGTCAGACGGGCAGAAATACCCAAGGAGAACGGCAGGAAGCGGCAGTTAGGCATTCCCACAGTAGTAGACAGGGTAATCCAGCAAGCGATTACGCAGCAATTGTCACCGATTTACGAGCGACAGTTTTCGCCCACCAGTTACGGGTTCCGCCCCAGACGCAGTGCCCATCAGGCAATAATGCAATGTCAAAACAATGCCAACGAAGGATATCGTTATGTGGTCGATATGGACTTGGAAAAGTTCTTCGACAATGTCAACCAAAGCAAGCTGATAGAAGTTCTTTCAAGAACCATCAGTGACGGCAGGGTTGTATCATTGATACATAAATACCTTCGGGCAGGAGTTATGGCAGATGGTCGATACGAGGATACTCCAACGGGAGTTCCGCAGGGCGGCAATATCAGTCCGTTGTTAAGCAACGTGATGCTTAATGAACTGGACAAAGAGCTGGAAAAACGAGGACACCG
>CAISJJ010000156.1 GCA_903885595.1 uncultured Bacteroidales bacterium | reverse complement strand
TCTCAGTTTTGTATTTTTTACTGCATTTGGGGCATCTGATAATCATTTTGGTCTGCTTATCCCCGCAGGAAATCTCAAGGATTTTCTTTTCAGAAAGCTGTTCTGTCTTTAATAGCGACATATCCGCTTTAATTGGCTGAACTGTTTTTTCAAAAAGCAGGTGAAATTCTCCGGTTTTCTGACCGGATAACTTGGATTCAATTGCTGATGCCTGATAGTCGTCAAACATTGGTCTCATTTTCAATAGCGAATTTTTCTCCTGGACTCTGCCGACAAGCCATGTACGGATATTGTCTCGGCACTTATAATCAAAATCACCTGGATTTTGTGAAACAAGAAACAAACCGATTCCAGCGGATCTGGCTCTTTTCAACAGGTTTTCCATCGGTTCTTTAGTTGATGGTTTGCTTGTGGCAGGAAGGTATAAATCTGCTTCATCAAAAAGTAACACTGCCTGCAATTTATCAGAAGGATGTTTACTTGCCCATCGGCTGACTTCCAATAACAGTTGAGCTACCCAGAACTGAACCTTTTTGATGTCGCCTAAAAATTTGGTACTGACAATTGACAATCTCGTCTTGCCTGAATTGCCTCTAATTCCCAGAAGTGTTTCTGTATCCAATTTTTCACTACCTACCAATAAAGGTTCAGCATTCAATTTTAAGAGTTGTAAATCCTCTGCAAGTTTTTTAAAAATATTCTGATCAAAACGCCCCACAGCATTTATCAAAGCAGGTTCTGTCTTGGAGATAAATTCGATCAACCTCATGATATCCATATCATTCTTGTTATCCATCTGAGCAAGAATGTCAATCGCTTTGGCAAGAATTGGAATACGGTTTCGTTCCGTTCTGCTTCGATATTCCATCATTCCCCCTAATGCTTCTGCAGTAAAGCGGGATATCTGCTCACGTTCAAATGGAGAAAGCAGATTAATTCCATCGGGAATCACGGAAATAGCCAATGGTCTGCCGCGTTGATCACCCGGAGTATAAACAACAACATCAATTTGTTTGCCAAATTTTTCTTTTCTGAACTCCAGATTTGCAGTTCCCATTTTGGCTTCCAGAAATTCCTTCTTTGCATATCCGCAGAGATCACCTTTGCGATCAAGTAGTATTGTCGGAATTCCACGAAGCAAAAGTTGTTCGACAATATTCAAAGCAATGGTCGTTTTACCGCTTCCCGTTCCCCCCAAAAATACTGCATGTCGTGTAAATACTTCCAAATCCAACGTCACCGGCTTGTAATCATCAACCCCGATATGAAGATACCCGGAATCCTTATCAGTAATTGTATTCTCTCTGTCAACATGACCGGTTTCATGTTCTAACTTATGTTTTGTCGGTAAGTTCTCTAAGTTATCCAGATCAAGAATTACTTTCAAAGAGTGAATATTACATAAATGCTGGTAAGCTCTCTGCCACAGTCTGATTTCATCACTTCCCGTATTACGTTCCAAAAACTTCTGCATTGACAATATAATACGCCAGTCGGAATCTTGAACTACCACCCGACGTCCGCCTTGTGTTATGAAATCCCCCAATTGTTGTGCAATCTGTGTTTTGGGGTTAAGGGGAAAGTCAGTTGAACGGACGATAAATGGTATCCGGCCATCGCTTTTTGCCTGATTTTTAACATCATCTACTTGCATTTTTAACGATCCGCCCCGTGCACTTTTATTACAGATAGCGAAAAGTATTAAATCACTAAAGGTCTCCGCAAAAATCATTCTCCCCTTGACTGTTGTTGATTTGACAATATCGGGATTTCCTATCTCCTCACAACATGCCTTAATAGCCCACTCCAAAATAGCAGCAAGTTCGGTCTCATTAATAGGGATTGCCAGCGAAAAATCGGTTTGAAAATCGTTCCATTTTTGTTCGATCTCGGATGGAGGTGCTACTGGTTGGTCAATTGGGTCCGACTGTTGTTCTATCAATTGTCCGGATTCCGCACATTGTTCACGATACTTTTTACAATGGATTAAAATGTCCCGTGTACGCAGATTTTCATGCAAAGCTATAAAGGTTTGACGGAAAGGGTATATGGGTTCGCTTTCATTAAATTCAATGTTGTGCATTTCGAAAAGATATTTCAATCGGTAACTGATGATGTGTTCGATCTCTTCCTTTGTCCTACTTCCCGTAATTCGTATAGGGCAAGGATCATTCTCTAATCTGTCCAAAGCTGATTTGGTTAACAATCCTCTTAATGCGTCATAATAATCTGAAAGACAGGAGATAATCATAATTGATGACGGAATACGACTACAAAGAGTATTAATCGTAGCGATGGCATTACGAAATTTTGTTTCCCCTTCTATTTTTGTATTGACATCTATAATATCTTCGAGTTGATCTATACATATCAGCAGAGAAGCCCCCTGTGTAATTCGTATCAGTTTTCCGATATTCTCAATTACCTGAAGAGGATCAGCACCTTCCCGGTTTTCTGTTCCGATGGCTTTAAGCGATTGTCCGTCAAACTCAGTCATTGACTCACATCTCAGATATCTGGAAACAGCGTGTCTGATTTCCGGGTAATTTACCTGAAGATACAAAAGTGCGCTGATAATGTGAGAATCAATGTTTTCCAACTGTTTATCTTTTAAAACTTTCATAGTCAGATCATTGACTTGTTTCCCCAAAGATTCACAGTCAAATTCCGATTCACGAAGTTTGTCAATTTCATCTTTTGAAATCAGGTCGTTATGTTCAATAAGGCAGTTTGAAAGGCAAATTAATGCAGAAGAATTCTGATTCGGGAGATAATAGGGGGTGTCAAAACTTGTCAGCAAATAGTGAAGAATATATCGCCCATAATCGTTGGCGGATGTGGTCATCTGCATGTATGCAAAATATCCCAATCCCTTTGAATGTGCATAATTTCGAAAAGCTCGCATTAAGTGAGTTTTGCCACTTCCTGATTCACCCAGTATTAAGATACTGCATCCGGATGGAAATTCCTCAGGTGTCGTCGCAATATTTAAGCGACGCTGAAATATTTCTCGGGCTTCTTTATGAATTTCTTCAACGTCATACGGATCATATTCACCAATATTATTAGCATATTGTACAGATTGGAAAATATCAGGCCTATTATGGGAACAGAAAATATTTGCACGATTATCATTCATATTATTTCCCTTCGACCCTAATGAAATGAAATACGGCAGAAAGATAACAGGTTTCAGATTCGGAAACATCTTTCGGATTCATTACCGAAACCAAATCTGCACGGCTCAATATTGATCTGTCCGAATCAACGAGACACTTTTTAAATGTCTTTTCGTCAAAAGCATATTCGGGATGCTTCCTACTGAAATCCAGCCATACATGGGAGATAAATACTTTATTATCGCCAAACCATCCGGTTTTACATTCTCCGGCTGTATTCAGAACATCTTGAATAAACTGTTTTGAATCGAACTCCTTTACCTTTTCATCAGGTAATTCTGTAACTTCGGAGGTTTCTGTTCTTTTATCGTCACGAGCTAAAACATTTTTTTCAAGCCATTGTCTGATAACAGCCGCTTTCATGGCATCTATGCCGGTTTTAGACAGCCCCAGAGGATTCATCAATAGCGATCCTACAACTTTTTTCAAACTAGGTTTTTGGGTATGGTTTAATGGCAGATCATATTTTTTTATTAAAATAGCCGAATAAAATCCGTCTTGCTTCGAGAACCAATTTATTTCACTATCTGAAGTGAGCGTCAGATTCAGGACTGATGCTGGTAAATACAGGCTTTTGAGTTTTTTCCAGTTGATTGGTATGGGTAACTCTTTAGTATTAAGAAAAAATAAAGCCTGTTGACTTCCGCTATCAGTTATAATTGATGATTTACGCTGATTCCTATCAATTGCGGCTTTCGATTCCAAATTAACAAGAGATTCTTCAAGCTGCATTTTTATTTCTCTATCTTGCCATGTGGCAGGGCAAAAAGATTGCAAATCCTTTCTTATCTCTGATGTGCGTGTGTACTCTTTCTTATTCACCAAGAGCCGGACGAGAATCAAATTCTCAATAGCTGTGAACATCATGGTCTCTTTCTCCTTCTTTCTGATATGTTCTGAATTTCATCATTTCCCTAATCGTTTTGAGAATGTGTTCAAGTCGTTCAACAACATCCGTTGCTAAAAATCGCATGACCATATATCCATGTTTTTGAAACGTTATATCTTTAAGGCGGTCATTACGGTATGAATCAGGATTTTTGAAATGGTAGTATCCGTCAATTTCGACTGCGAGTTTTAATTCCCTTAATACATGACTTTCGGGCAAATACAAATAACATTGCATTTAAATCAGACTGACCCACTCACTATACCAACGAGAAGCTAAAAAGCTTGCCTGTTGGCTCATGTATATTGAGATGATTCAGTTTATCTAACGTATATCATGATAATGAATGTAATTCCAGCAATAGATTTGTGCGCTATTGCTACACTCTACCGCAAGCATTTAACTCGAATTAGGCACCTATAGACAATATAATTTCAATTAGTTATT
>CAISJJ010000155.1 GCA_903885595.1 uncultured Bacteroidales bacterium | reverse complement strand
GCACTATCTTTTTTTAAAAGAATTGAGAGGGAGAGCAGGTTTTTGATATACGGAATAATATTCATTCAATTGTGTACTATAGGTTTTATGTTATATCGAATTATTGATATAAGCAATATAAATGAACCAAAGAATAAATATATAAATTCGAAATTAATTGAAAGACGTACTATATTTGAAAATAAACTAAAAGTAGATTCAATAAATGTAAACGAATATTTGACATATGCATTAAATAAAATTGATTATTATTTAGCTACAGACAGCCTCTCCTCTGTTGATCTTGTCGTTAAGAATTTTGAAAGAAATCAAGTGAGTGATAAAAATCATCATGAGGATTTAATTCAATTATATGATTCTATATCAGTTGTGGATAGATGGAATCAAGTATTTAGTTTCTATCCAAATTTGTCATTCATTGTACGGAAAATAAATGGGTCAAGTGAGATAACAAATCCTTTACCTGATTTTACTGACAATAATGATATATTTTGGTCTGAATGTGTTAAATTGTTTGATAAAACAGCTTCGAATAAATTTGATAGTAATTTGAATTATAATTGGTATGAATTTTTCAAGTTAAGATATTTATATTGTAAATATGAAGGCACGAATTCGGATATATATTACAAAATAAGTACGACCATATTAGATAAAAATAAAGTATATAATGATGATACGAGTTATTATTTAAAAGAATATCCCTTAGAACTTCTTTGCAATTTAGATTTTTCTAACTATTGTCGTTTAATTAATTTGTATCCTCGCAACGCTGATATGTTAATATCTAAAATAAGAAATTTTGCAAAAATTTATAATACAAATGAGATAAGAATACTATTAGCCACAGAAAAAGAATTAATTAATTCAAACCTGTCAAACCAGTATCGACAACTTGGAAGAATTCTTTCAAATCACATTTATGAAATTGAATCAACTGTGGATTCAATGTTTCCTATAATAACTCTATTATGGAACCCACGGAATTATAGAAACAGTATAGAAGTCAGCAATGATTTGGATCTTAACTATCTTGTTTTGAATGAACAATGGGATTATTTATTAAGTAAAACTGAAAATATTGAGAAAAGAGAAGATCAACTGGGTTATGCAGTTTTGACAATTGCAAATAAGGCTAAAGGAGATGAATCAAAATATAATAAATATAAGAAAAAGGCTGTCAAAAGTAAAATATCTAATCCGGGTAAATTATTTTTAGATTACGCGAATTATCTTGGACAATTTACAAATGATTCGATATTATTCATTGCGATTAAATACATTCAATTGGCTAAAGTATTCACTGATGACATTGAATATGGTGGTTTTTTAGGATTATGGAAAACGAAAATATACAATAATGATTTTAAGGTACAATGTTTTACGGAGTCTGCCATTATATCAATACTCCGTTAAAAACTCATGCAGCTAACCTCCCGATATTCAGGCACTCCTCATAGAGGCACCTGTATTTTTCGCAACTCAGGTCGAGAGCTAACTTTGAAAAAATAAAATCCGTTATAAACTGGTTGAAATACATAACCTTAACATCGGTCATCGAAAATGAATCCCTTTCTTCCTTTGGAATATTCAGGTAATGTAGCGCCTTTGCCAATGACACTGTGGTCAGGGATGCATTCACATGAAAGTGTAGTTTGCTTTCACTCCTTGCCTGGCAATCTTCAAGTCCGGCAAAGTTTTTTGCATCTCGGAACAGAAACTCTATTTGGAATCTCTGGCGATAATATTGCAGGATTTTCTCCGGACTCAGATTCAAATCGGTGGAGAAGAAGATCGTATGCGTTGTCCCAATCCCATTCTGGTCATAGTTCTGCAGGTAAACGATCCGGATCAACCGTTCAAGGCTAACACTAAAAACAATGCCTGAAAAGATTTGTACATCGTCACCTTCTTCAAAACAAAAACGGATTTTTCGTCGGTCAATATTTTCAACATCGACCTTGCCGGCATATTTTCTTTTGCGGCCTCTGCCATTATTCTGTTTGCCGGTATACTGGTATCTAAGGTTGGCATCACTGCGTAACCTGCCTACAATCTCAAGCGGTGATTGGGACGTGATGCCATCGACAAATCGTTTCTTCGAAAAGAAAGCATCCACTGCCATATACCGTATGTTTAACGGTGCGATATCGGGTATTCTGTCAATAATCACTTTAACATAATGAGCAACCAGGTTCTCACCGGGTTCATTTTTAGAAATTTTGGGTGTTTGGACAGACTCCAGGGAGAAGGCTGTTCCGTTCAGGATGTCAACCACCGCGATAGAACCTATTTCAATACCTGGTTTTACCGCCTGATCTTTCCCACTCCAAAAACGGCCAACATGCGCCGTCTTTTTACCGCTTTTTGGCAAATAGGAAGGGTCAAAGGCCAGGATCAGCTCTTTAGAACAACTTTGTTGAATCAGATTCACATTGAACGCTCCCCAGTCAAAAAGCTTACTCATTTGATTCCGATATGTCTGTTCTGTGTACAGACCATATCTGGACATGTTGATAAAGTTGTATTTGCCGCGGAGTCCCATGTAAAGGATCAAAATATGCAATATAAATTTTTGCCTGGGTTTGGTCGTTTTGTCAATCTTTGCTATTATTGCATTGATAAGGCTTTCGGCTTTATTGAGAAGCATCATGGATTGTGGTTTTCGAACACTACAAAACAGATGCTTTTCTCTTTTGGGTTTAGCCTATCCAGCAGGTATTTACGAACATGGGATTGTTAAAAGTCATTGTTAAATTTTTACCGGAGTATTGAT
>CAISJJ010000154.1 GCA_903885595.1 uncultured Bacteroidales bacterium | reverse complement strand
CCACCAGGCAACTGCAAAAAGCGATGCCACCGAACCCTCGGCAGGGTGGTACTGGCAGTTTAACCGAAAGCAAGGGTTTAAACATACCGGTACAGTAAGAACACCCAACACCACCTGGATAACCTCAATAAATGAAGACTTTGACTGGCAGGCTGCCAACGACCCGTGTGCCCTTGAGCTTGGCGCCGGCTGGCGTATTCCAACGATTACTGAATGGATAAATGTGCATGCAAGTGGAAACTGGACCAATTGGAACGGCCCATGGAACTCTGCTTTAAAATTGCATGCTGCCGGTCGCCTCGACAACAGCGATGGTTCAGTTTACGAACGCGGCTCATTTGGCCGCTACTGGAGCAGTACGCAGTACCATGCTTCGTCCGGCTGGCGGCTTATGTTCTACAGTGAAGGAAGCGAAACGCAAGATAATGACAAGGCAAACGCCAATGCCGCCCGCTGCATCAGTGAAGCAAGTGTCTCAACAATTCCTGCAGTCTCAACATCTCCGGTAATTGATATCACCCAAACAACAGCAACAGGCGGAGGCAATGTGACCGCAGATGGCGGAGCGACTGTAATTGCCAGGGGCGTTTGCTGGAGCACTTTGCCAAATCCTACAATTGCCGACAGCCTCACTTCCGATGGCGCCGGAACCGGTGTATTTGTGAGCAACCTTACCGGCTTAACCCCAAACACACCCTGGTATGTAAGGGCATATGCCTCCAACAGTGTTGGAACGGCTTATGGCAATGAGGTGACCTTTACCACACTGCCTGCTGCCTTTACCTGCGGCACTTCCTTAATCATCAACCATGTGGCAGGAGCCGTAGCCCCGGTGAATAAAACAGTTACCTATGGCACCGTTACCAATATCCCCGGTGAAACTTCAAAATGCTGGATCACCAGCAACCTTGGCGCCGACCACCAGGCAACGGCTGTAAATGATGCAACCGAACCCTCGGCAGGCTGGTACTGGCAGTTTAACCGCAAACAGGGTTACAAGCACACGGGTTCAATACGAACACCGAATACCACATGGATTACCTCAATCAATGAAAATTTTAACTGGCAGCCTGACAAAGACCCGTGCACCCTTGAACTTGGCATTGGCTGGCGTATCCCTACCAAGACCGAATGGGACAATGTTTATACAAGTGGAAACTGGGCTAATGGAAACGGCCCATGGAATTCAGATCTAAAGCTCCATGCAGCTGGTTGCCTGTTATACTATAATGGTACACTGAACAATCGCGGTTCCTATGGCGGCTTTTGGAGCAGTACACAGAGCCAGGCCACCGAGGGCTGGGTCTTTTACCTCTGGGCTAATGTGGGCAGTGGGATAGGTTACGATATGAAGTCTGGCGGCAATTCCATCCGTTGCATCAAAGAATAAAGAAAACCTGGCCAGGTTGGCTCCGGTTTATTGAAGGAAGACTGATATCATGCATCCATGGCCTGCAGCATCTCCCTGATAAGATTCTCCGTTCCATCCGCAATTTGACTGATCGTGGCATCGAGCATGTAACAGGGTGTCGTAAACAAATTTCTCACCTTATCAACAATAACCTCTCCATGACCGGCAGGTGTATATTTATTGCCCATCTTTTCAATAAAGGAACCGGAGGCAGGATCATTTCCGGTTGTAAAATTTGACCCTTTGAACAATTTTGCAAGGATTACCGGGGCAATGCACATGGCGCCAATGGGCTTGTTGGCTTCGAACATAGCATTGATTGCATGCGCCACATCAGGGTTAACGGTACATTGATCTCCCTTAACAGCCCAGTTGCAGAGGTTTTTTGCGGCCCCGAATCCTCCGGGAAAAATCAGTGCATCAAACCCGGATGCCTTGAATTCAGCAAGTGGTTTGATGTCCCCCCGCGCAATCCTTGCAGATTCGACCAGGACATTCCTCTTTTCGGGCATCTCATTCCCGGTCAGGTGGTTGAGTACATGATGCTGTAAGACATCCGGGGCAAAACACTGGAAGGATGCCCCTGCCTTATCGATTGCCAAAAGAGTTAGGACTGCCTCCTGGATTTCAGCGCCGTCGTACACACCGCAACCAGCTAAAACAACTGCGAATTTTTTCATAATAATAGACTTTTGTTGTCAGAATTTGTTGTTGATGGTCAAAGTTAATAAAAAATCAATTTTTCAGAGATTCTCCTGCGAAATCGTTTGAAATTTTCGACAAACCTTCTCCTCCCCTTCAAGGGGAGGCCATGGAGGGGTCCTGTATCACCTGATTTAATATGTTTTGCCGTCATTCTGTTCAATCGCAATACTTTTTCATAGGACAATCGGATAAACATTATGACAGGACACTTCTATCATTGAATGTTAATCTAAAGAAACTTAGACAAGACTTAGACAAGACTTAGAGAAGACTTAGAGAAGACTTAGAGAAGGGTTAGAGGACAGATTATGATAAAATAACATTGCCCGGTATTAAGGGGAAGAAATGCAATTTCGGAAATGTAAACCGGACGCGGCATTTCATCAGGTGTGGGAATGCAAGTATACAAAATTCCTGCGCGAAAAGCAAGTGTTCAGGCTAAAAAATGTTTCCTGAGATCATTTACAGAATGTAGTGATAAACCTTTAACTAAAAGAGAGGTGAAAGAGAGGAAGCGCATGCAAAACGGGAGATTTATTCTTTAACTTTGCACAAATTTGAATGGAAACTCTAAAAAACTGATCCTGATGAAGAAAATCCAGATGGTTGACCTGCGGAGTCAATACCTTGACATTAAAAATGAAATTGACAAAGGAATCCAGGATGTAATTGATGCATGCGCCTTTATAAACGGGCCGGCTGTCAGTGCATTTCAGAAAGACCTCGAACAATATCTTGGCGTAAAGCATGTCATTCCCTGTGCCAACGGTACCGATGCACTCCAGGTTTCCATGATGGCATTAAATATGAAGCCAGGCGATGAGGTGATCACAACTTCGTTTACATTCATTGCCACTGCCGAGGTGATTGCATTGTTACAGTTGACGCCGGTGCTGGTGGATGTGGATCCGGATACCTTTAATATCGACCCGAAGGCCATTGAGCGGGCAATCACCCCTAAAACCAGGGCTATTGTCCCCGTTCACCTTTTTGGGCAGGTCGCCCCGATGGAAGAGATCATGGAAATAGCAAAAAAGAATAATTTATATGTGATCGAGGATAATTGCCAGGCTATTGGTTCCGACTATTACTTCAGTGATGGTTCCTGTAAAAAAGCCGGTACCATCGGCCATATCGGATGTACCTCCTTTTTTCCTTCGAAGAACCTGGGTTGTTACGGCGACGGAGGGGCTATCTTTACAAACGATGATGAGCTTGCTAAACAAATGCGTGTTGTGGTTAACCATGGCATGACCGTGAGATATTACCATGATTATGTTGGAGTTAATTCCCGGCTCGACAGCATTCAGGCGGCAATTTTGAAGGTAAAACTGGCCCGTCTTGATGAATATGCATCCAAACGTCGCACAGCAGCTGATTTTTACGATGAAGCGTTTAAAAATAACACAAAACTGAAGACCCCGGTTCGTTTTTCAAGGTCAAACCATGTTTTTCACCAATATACCCTGGTTACTCACGATGTTGACAGGAAAGCTTTAATTGAGTTTCTTGCATCCAGAGATATTCCTGCCATGATCTACTACCCTGTGCCGTTACACATGCAAAAGGCTTACCTTGATCCGAGATACAAGCCTGGCGACTTTCCTGTAACCGAACATTTGTGCGAAACCGTTGTCTCTTTGCCGATGCATACCGAACTGGATCACGAACAACTGACGCATATTACCCAAAGTGTGCTTGAATTCATAAACCGTTAATCATGGAAACCGGATATTTTGCCCATGAATCCGCCATTATTGATGAAGGATGCCGGATTGGAAAAGGAACCAGGATATGGCATTTCAGCCATGTCATGAAGGGATGTGTGATAGGTGAAAACTGCAACCTCGGCCAAAACGTAGTCGTGTCGCCCGATGTCGTACTGGGGAGAAATGTAAAGGTTCAGAACAATGTTTCGATCTATACCGGCGTAATTTGTGAGGATGATGTTTTCCTTGGTCCCTCCATGGTTTTCACAAACGTCATTAATCCGAGAAGCCACATCCTGCGTAAGGATCAATATCAAACAACCCTGGTCCGGCGAGGCGCTTCAATAGGCGCCAACGCCACAATCGTTTGTGGCAATGAAATAGGTGAGTTTGCCTTTATCGGTGCAGGCGCAGTGGTGACAAAAGAGGTGCCCCCTTATGCATTGATCGTTGGCAACCCGGGCCGGCATGTAGGCTGGATGAGTGAATATGGCCACCGGTTGCATTTTGATGATCAGGGTATTGCTATTTGTCCTGAAAGTAATGAAAAATATGAACTTACAAAGGATGGGAAAGTCATTAAACATAAAAACTGAACATGACAAAAAAGCAGAAATCCATCAATTTTGCATTGATTGGCGCGGCAGGATATATCGCTCCCCGTCACATGAAAGCAATCAAAGATACCGGAAATCAGCTCGTATGTGCCCTTGATCCATACGATGGTGTTGGAATCATTGACAGTTATTTTCCCTATGCTGATTTCTTCATCGAACCAGAACGGTTCGACCGGCATCTCGACAAGCTGCGTCGCATGGCGTTATCAAAAAAACGAATTGATGACCGGAAGGTAGATTTTGTGAGTATCTGCTCTCCCAACTATATGCACGATTCGCATATTCGTCTTGCCTTGCGTAACGATGCCCATGCCATTTGTGAGAAACCAATCGTCCTGAATCCCTGGAATCTTGACGCCCTTAATGAAATTGAGAAAGAGACCGGGAAAAAGGTATATACCATACTCCAGTTGCGGCTTCATCCCTCCATCAGGGCATTGCGGGAACAGGTTCAAATGGGACCTAAGAACAAAATTTATGATCTTGATCTGACTTACATTACTTCACGAGGCAACTGGTACTCCCGGTCCTGGAAAGGCGATGTATCAAAATCGGGGGGCATTGCAACCAACATTGGGGTACATTTTTTTGATATGTTAACATGGGTCTTCGGGAAAGCAAGAGAGAATATTGTTCATGTGCTCAGCGAGCAAAAAGCAGGAGGGTTGCTTAAACTTGAACATGCTGATATCAGGTGGTTCCTGAGCATTGATTATAACGACATCCCGGAGCATGTCCGCGCAACCGGGAAAAGAACTTACCGTTCCCTGTTGATGGGAAATCAGGAAATTGAATTCAGCGATGGATTCACTGATCTGCATACAGAAATGTACCGGGAAATAATTGCCGGCCGGGGATTTGGACTTATGGATGCAAAACAAAGTATCAACATTGTTTATCAAATCCGCAATAACCAGCCCATCGGGTTAACAGGCGATTATCATCCATTCCTGAAAACTGCAGGTAGGATGTGATAAAATATGTGGGCTCGAAAATCAAAATTCGTTGATCAATATTCAATATTCATTAACTTGCCCGTGTTTTACTGGAAATAATATTCAAATAATTTTCAAATGAAAATACTGGTTACCGGAGGAACGGGATACATCGGATCACATACAGTGGTTGAGCTCCAGGCAAAAGGACATGAGGTTATTATTGTCGATAATCTCTCCAATTCGTCTATTGATGTGTTGGATAACATTGCAAAGATATCAGGAAAAAAGCCATTATTTGAGAAGTTCGATCTCACTGATCCTGAAATGACAGCTGCTTTTTTTAAATTACACAATGACATAAAGGCCATTATTCATTTTGCAGCATTCAAGGCTGTGGGCGAATCGGTTGATTATCCACTGATGTATTATCGAAACAACCTCGTGTCATTGATCAACATTTTGCAAGGAATGATTGACAATAATATCAGGGATATTGTATTTTCTTCATCATGTACGGTCTATGGTCAGCCTGAGCAGCTCCCTGCCCGGGAAGACACACCCATTCAGAAAGCAGCTTCGCCTTATGGGAATACCAAACAGATATCGGAGGAGATCATATCAGATACCAGCATGAATGCAAACATTCATGCAATCCTCCTGCGCTATTTTAATCCTATCGGGGCTCATGAAACGGCCATTATCGGGGAGCTTCCGCTGGGTGTTCCGAATTGTCTGATGCCTTACATCACCCAAACTGCGATCGGTAAACGGCCGTTTTTGCGGGTATGGGGCGATGATTATGACACTCCCGATGGCACTGCGATTCGCGACTACATTCATGTGGTTGATCTTGCAAAAGCCCATGTGATTGCGGTTGAACGGCTGACTGAAGGGACAGGGAAGAAAAATGTTGAGATTTTCAATCTTGGAACCGGAAACGGTTTTTCAGTCATGGAGGTAATCAAATCATTTGAACGGACTTCAGGGATGAAACTGAACTACGAAATTAAGGAACGAAGAGCAGGGGATATCGTAAAGGTTTGGGCGGATACAGAATTTGCAAATACTGAATTAGGATGGAAAGCTGAAAAAACTCTTGACGAAATGACAAGCTCAGCCTGGAAATGGGAGTTGGCACTTGCAAAGAAAAAATGAAATTGAGTTAATGCAAAGAGGTCTGGCAATGAAAGTTATGGAAGTATTATAGGTGTTGGGTACTATTCAGAAAATCAGGGATTGGATATAAATTAACCGAGTTGAAAGCAAATAATAAATCATGAAGACAATCTTAATCACCGGTGGAGCCGGTTTCATTGGCTCCCATGTCGTTCGGAGGTTCGTAAAAAAATATCCGGATTATAAAATCGTGAATCTTGACAACCTCACCTATGCCGGAAACCTGGCCAATCTTCGCGACATCGAAAAGGAACCCAATTATGAATTCGTCAAGGCTGATATAACAGCGGGGGAACTTATGAAAGCCCTGTTTAAAAAATACCGGTTCGACGGGGTGATTCACCTGGCTGCCGAATCACATGTTGACCGTTCAATCAGCAGCCCGATGGAGTTCATCTTTGCCAATATCGTTGGAACTGTTAACCTCCTGAATGCCGCCCGCCTCATCTGGGAGGATTTTTCAGATAAAAGGTTTTATCATATTTCAACGGATGAAGTGTATGGTTCGCTTGGTAAAACAGGTTTTTTTTACGAGAATACATCCTATGATCCGAGAAGTCCCTACTCTGCATCAAAGGCAAGTTCCGACCACCTTGTACGGGCATACAACCACACATATGGACTCCCTACGGTGATCTCGAACTGTTCTAATAATTACGGCCCGTTCCAGTTTCCGGAAAAACTTATTCCATTGGCCATTTATAATATCAAAAACAGTAAACTGATCCCGGTTTACGGGAAAGGCGAGAATATCCGCGACTGGTTGTATGTGGAGGACCATGCCAATGCCATCGACCTGATTTATCATGAAGGGAAAATTGCTGAAACATACAACATTGGCGGACACAACGAATGGAAAAACATTGACCTCATTAACCTTCTTTGTGAAATCATGAACCGCAAGCTGAAGCGGTCAGCAGGCACCTCCGAGAACCTGATTACCTATGTAAAGGACCGCGCCGGTCATGATTTACGGTATGCCATCGATTCAGGTAAAATTCAGAAAGAACTTGGATGGAAACCCAGTCTGCAGTTTGCTGAAGGTCTTGAAAAAACAGTGGATTGGTATCTCGCCAACGATGAATGGATGAAACAGGTTACATCAGGGGAATATCAGAAATATTACGACATTCAATACCACAAAAGATAAAACCCTCACACTGACAGGTTGGGTAAGAATTGGTTACACTCCGGATGTAGTCACATCTTTGCCAATCTTCGCAATGAGTCCCTGCAGAACATTACCGGGACCTACTTCAACGAAATCGGTGGCGCCATCTGCAATCATGTTTTGAACGATCTGAGTCCACAATACTGGTGCAGTCAGCTGATCAATAAGATTCTGCTTAATCTTTACAGGATCGGTCACCCTTTGCGCAGTTGCATTCTGATAAATCGGACAAATTGGGGTCGAAACCATAGTTGCATTGATGGCTTCAGCCAGTTCCAGGCGTGCCGGTTCCATCAGCGGGGAATGAAAGGCGCCGCCTACCTTGAGTGGTAAAGCCCTTCGGGCACCTGCAGCCTTAAGCCGTTCACAGGCGATTTCAATTCCTTTTGTACTACCTGATATGACAAGTTGACCGGGCGTGTTATAATTGGCAGGAACCACTGTTTCTTCGATGGACCGGCAAATTTCTTCTACTTTGGCATCGTCAAGGCCAATGATGGCGGCCATGGTCGAAGGCTCCTTCTCACAGGCTTTTTGCATGGCCCGGGCACGGGCCGATACCAGTCGCAGACCGTCTTCGAATGATAATGAATTGCTGGCCACCAGTGCAGAAAATTCACCGAGTGAATGACCTGCAACCATATCTGGTTTGAAATCATCACACAATGTAGCGGCGAGAATAACAGAGTGAAGGAAAATAGCCGGTTGTGTAACCTTTGTTTGCCTGAGGTCCTCATCAGTTCCGGCAAACATCAGATCGGTAATCCGGAATCCAAGGATCTCATTGGCTTTTTCAAACATTTCTTTGGCCAATGGTGATTTGTCAAATAAATCCTTACCCATGCCAACAAACTGAGCCCCCTGGCCCGGAAACACATATGCCTTCATAAATTTACGATTTACGATTTACGATTTACGATATTCGGTTTTCGCGACTTATTTTCTGTCACCTAAGAACCTAAGGAGAAACATAAACAGGTTGATGAAGTCGAGATAGAGTGTAAGCGCTCCAAGAATACTTAGTTTTCTTGCATTTGCTTCGCCATATTCACCAGCCCCTGCACCGATTCTTTTCAGTCGCTGTACGTCATAGGCCGTTAATCCTGTGAAAATTAATACACCCACAATGCTGATGATATAATCCATGGTACCGCTTTTCAGAAAGAAATTCACGAGCATGGCAACCATAAGCCCAACCACACCCATCATCATAATCGACCCGAATTTGGTCAGGTCGGTTTTGGTGGTGTAACCGGTAACTGCCATAATGCCAAACATCGCAGCAGTAATTGCAAAAGTTTTATAAACCGATGCAGCGGTGTATACCAGTAAAATAAAGCTTAAACTCATCCCCATTAATACAGAAAAGGAAATGAATAAAAGTGTCAAAACGGCAGGTGACAATCGTTGAAATCCGAATGACATTAATAAAACAAATCCGATAGGGGCCAGTGTGACAACCCATCCTAACCCTGTCATGCCACCAGTCTCAACATTGATCAGGCTTCTCATGAGTGATTCTGAGGAGGCAAACCAATACGCAGTAATGGCGGTTACGAACATGGCAAGCGTCATCCATCCGAAAACCTGTGTCATAAATGACTTTGCAACACTCACATCCTGTGTGCCCTGTTGCGCCGCAAAAAATCCTCTGTTATTTGTCTGTTCAAACATGTTGTATTCTCCTATTCTTTAGTTGATTAATTAACAAAAACAAATTCAAAACTTAAAGATCAAAATTCAAAAACAAAACCATAAATTTAAACTCAAAGATCAAAACTCAAAGATCAAAACCACAAATCAAAACTCAAAACCGGTTATTTTCATGCGATGATTGGAATTGAAACAATTTATTCCTTTAATATTTTAATTTATTGTACATCCATGAAAAAGGGGTTCTGCTAAGATTGCGATTAATCAATTTAAATATTGCTCAAATCTTCACATCCTCAAATCTTCACATCCTCAAATCCTCAATGAAGCTTGGTACTGATCAGGTGCAAAAATTCTGCCCGGGTTTTATCCCGTTCAAAGGCGCCAACAAAATCGGATGTCGTTGTGACAGAGTTTTGCTTCTGAACACCGCGCATGGCCATACACAAATGTTGTGCCTCAATGACAACTGCCACACCAAGCGGTTTCAGTGTGTCATTGATAGCCTCTTTGATTTGCATGGTCAGCCGTTCCTGCACTTGTAACCTCCGGGCATAAATGTCGACGACCCTGGCTATTTTACTTAACCCCGTGATGTACTTGTCGGGGATGTAGGCTACATGGGCTTTCCCTATAAACGGAACCATGTGATGTTCACACAGGGAATAGATCTCAATGTCTTTTACAATGACCATCTCCCGGTAATCTTCCCTGAACTTGGCCGAACTTAAAATTTCTTTTGGATCAAGGGCATAGCCTTGTGTGAGGAACTGGATGGCCTTTGCAACCCGCAATGGTGTCCTCTCAAGCCCTTCACGGTTTGGGTTTTCACCTATGAGGCGAAGAATCTCTTTATAGTGAAAAGCCAGTTCCTCGGTTGTTTTTGGATCGAATTCCTCGACTTTTTCGTAATTAAGTTTTCTTTTTATTGCCATGTGGGTTTATTTTTCAATTCATTCACCGTAATATTCGATAATGTTATTTTCTGACTGTTCAAGACGCACACAATGCAAGGTGCCCCCCAGTTTACCAATATCTGTCACCAGTTCCTTCCAGATTCCAATGGCGATATTTTCACTGGTTGGGACCTTCCCTGTTAAAAAATCAACTTCGAGGTTTAGGTTTTTATGGTCGACCTTTTTAAGGATCTTCTCATCAATCAATTTGCTTACATGGCGAAGGTGGATTACCAGCCCCGTTTCAGGGTTTGGTTCCCCTTTTATGGTGACATAAAGGATGTAGTTATGACCATGCCAGTTTGGATTGGAACATTTTCCGAAAATCTCAAAATTTTCCTCATCGGTGTATTCTGGCAGAAAAAGACGGTGTGCGGCGCTGAAATGTTCCCTGCGCAGGATGTAAACCATTTAGTAATTATTTAGTAAGCAAAGGTACTGATTTTTTCTTCCTGAAAATATCAAACCGGACACCTCCCCAAACGCGGAGCTGTGCGACATCATAATTGAACATTGCGTTACTTAACTTATCGGGGATGGTATTGAACCCAGCCTGATACGAGCCTCCGATAAACCAGGCTTCTGAATTATACCCAAGTGCAAACCGGCCGCCAAGCTGAAAGGAAAATTCGAAGTCAGAATAATTTCCTTTGTTATTATGGTATGAGTGAATTTGTGCTGCAACCCCGGGAAGGATGGCCGCGGTGACATACATGTTTTTCAGGAATACGAAAGTATATATGTAACCCGGTGACAGGCCTATTGCATAGAAATCGCCGCTGATTATCTGGCTGGATGAAGGAATATCGTATTCAGCGATCAATTCCTGGGGAATAATTCCATTATCGGATGAAATAGTGTAGAAGTTGATTGATGGCCTGACAATCAGGCTCCCCGCACTCTTTTTTTGTCTCTCGGTTTGTATGAAAGCAGCCCGGATCGAAAACCGCAAGGGATTGTATATCCAAAAACCCGCAATACCCATAGAAAACGTCGACATGTCGGGGATGATATAATTTGTTCCATCTGCCCGTTCGGGATTGCTGATGTAGAACCCCGGATAACGCTGAAATAACAACTCAGCTGCAAATTTCCGGCTGAATGCAGTAGCCCGGAGGTCGATGGTTGATGTGTGCCCAAATTTACCCTCATTCCGTTTATAAAATGGATAGTCGATTGAAAATCCAAGCCCAAACCATTTCCAGTTAGCAGCCAAACCAATTTTGACATTGACATTCGGACGATACACAATCTTATCGATGTCCTGTGTATTGATCATCAGTGAAGCGTTTTGAAAGAGCAGGAAAAACCTGGCTGAAAATCTTTCGGTGTAATCAACAATGTAATTGCAGTCAACAGAAGAAATCAATGAATCTTTTTCGGGAAATGGACGAACAGCATTGGAAATACCCGATTTAACGAATAATGACACGAAGATCATTGCGCAGATCAGGGCTCGGAAATGCATGCTGGTTTACAGGGCTTTGTTATCCTGACTGGGAGGTTGAGAGTATCTGATGATGCTTACGGCTTCAAAAATGGTATAGAAGAGGTAAATGATGAAAAAGCCAAGCATGAAAGGGATCGCATCCCTGCGGTTTATTAACACATAGACAATCATAATGCCTGCGTAAATAAAAAGCTTGATAACGATTGTAAGGAGATAGGTATTAACGAATTTTATAAACCTGCTTTTGGTCGAGTGAAGCAGGAAATAAAAGGACAGGAGGGAGGTTGCTATAAAAAAGAAAAACAGGAACGGAAGAGCGGGTGACACGTATTCTGTTGGAATTATCAGCGTGATGATCAAGGTTGCTGATCCAAAAATCCCTGAAAATATCAGCAACTGCCTGAGAAATTTAATATATGCTGAACTCATCTTTCAATGTTTTTCCTGTACGTTTTTCCGGGATCAAAGGTACTAAATATTACCAAATCGTCGGACCTACTTGCGCAACAGGTCTTTAGTGACAAAATATATCGACAGGGCAACGGAAAGAATAGATAAAATAACGGTTAAAACCGGCCGGGTGTGAAGCCATTGATCAAGCTTGTAACCACCAAATACACCGCAAAGAATAATAACCAGCATCTGTATGGCAATACTGGAAAAACGGGCGTAGTCGTTAAGATTTTTCCGGGGGTCGGCTTTCATTTACAGCAGGAGAAAATTTTAATTCCTTTGATCCTCCCTGGTCCATACTGCACGTACCCGAAAATTTTGCGCCAGGTTCTATGGCAAGTTTTCCGGTTGTAATGTCTCCACTGAAACGGGCCGTTTCCTTCAGTGTTAGAAGCTCTGTAACTTTTACCGTGGCTTTTACTTCGCCGGAGAAATCGGCATTTTGACACTGGATTTCGCCGTCAATTTTTCCGGTGGGCCCTACAACAATTTTTCCTTTACACTGGATGTTTCCATTCAGAATCCCATCAATCCTAAAATCGCCATTTACCTGGATTTCACCTTTAACAA
Organism: uncultured Bacteroidales bacterium; assembly: GCA_903885595.1. Taxonomy (GTDB): domain Bacteria; phylum Bacteroidota; class Bacteroidia; order Bacteroidales; family FEN-979; genus CAIVAT01. Next base: position 23,884 of record CAISJJ010000154.1, on the reverse strand, counting down.
TGGCGCCTGGCCCCAGAATATTAATGGTGGGCATCTCAGGTTCTCTGTTTTTTGACATAAACATTTATTTTTGAACAGGATAATTCTTTTCGAAAAAACGAAGATACTGTGAAATATCTTTATTTTTATAAAGCACCGGATAATTTTCAACTGAAATGACAAAATCATAAAATTCACCGGCATTCTCAATCTTAGTAAAAATATATTTGCTATCGCGTATACCAATCAAATAATTCATGGCTTTTTCACTGTTGTCAAAGTTGTTTACTGTGATCATCTGCCGTTCATTATCAAGCATAAGATTGTTGACCATTAGATTATCAAGATCGTGAAATTTCGAATTATAATCGGTAATCTTTATCTTTAATGCATCCACATCTACAAGATTGCCGTTTACGATCAAAACGTAGAAATGAACAGCATTCTCATCGAATTTGTAAAGCTTCATGGAATTATCCACAACCGTTACCGAGTCTGTCTTAATTGGCTGCCCTTTCGCATCTTTTTGGGTTCCAAGGAAAGCAAGTACATCCTCTGCCATCTTTTTAACCTGGCTTTTTGGATAATCCTGGATCAGTTTATTCATGGCGACTACCAGCGAGTCAACCACTTCGATCTTACCAAGGGCAAGACCCCGCATATAGTCAAATTTTGGCATCAATGCAGTATCGCCTTTAAATTGGACGCGCGCAAGATCGGCGTTGTTGATCACCATGTAATACTGTTGGTTCGTGAAGGCTTTGTATGTGTCGTTATACAATTTGGAGGCTTCCGATTGCCGGGCATTTATCTCCTTGTAAAAATTTGGATTCACGAGAAGTTTCGCGTAATCACTTTCAGGAAACTGGGATAAAATCTGATTTTTGTACTGATCACTTTTCGGCTGATTTTCAAGATATTTATACAATTGCCATAATTCATAGGCAGATTGTATTTTATACTTATTATCAGGAAACCTTTGCAGCAGGTTTTCGAAGGTTTGGGCAGCATTCCCGTAGTCACGCAAACCCTCAGCATAGATAAACCCAGCCTGGTAGAATGCCTCAATTATCATGTCATTTGAGGCTTTGATCTTTTCATCGCCTACAGGAATATCCTTAATATAGTATGCCCTGTCTTTGGGATCCTTTGACTTTGCAAGTAACTTTTTTGCATCCTGCGCAGTATCACCCGGCATTTCAGGTAGTGAATCCGTAATTTCGGTTTCATTTGAAAAAGTTGCAACAGTTTTATCCGCCAGGAACCAATTGTCCTCCAGTTTTCGTCGACCCCATTTCCTGACAAAGGTTGTAAACCCATTCGACATGATGGATGGGTTGTAGAAATACCAGCGTCCTTGATTTGCTCCGGTTCCTTGCTGATCTTGTCCGACAGTCTGGTTATAAAAATTGGAGTTCTCCCTTCGTTGCTGCTCTTCAATTTTTTTTCTCATCTCTTCAGCAATCAGTTTGGTAATTATCTGATCGATTATCTGATTACGCTGATCTTCGGGCATCGCTGATAATTTTTGCAGGCTGTCCTGCCGGCTTATGACCTGCAGGTTTGTGACCAGGTCGGTGAGGGTAATGGTTCGTTTGGCAAAATCCTTGTAATTAGGATAATCCTTCGGAAGGAATTGCATGGTACTGTCGTAATAGGACTGTGCAATCATATAATTGCGGGTTCCAAAGAAAATGTCAGCCAGGTCAAGAGAAGAAATAGCCTTTTGATAGTTGTTGGTGGTGCTGGTGCTGACTGATTTTTTAAAATTTGAAATGGCAGTGACAGTATCTGCATCTTTGAGGGCAATATGAGCAAGGGCATAATAGATCTGATCCTGGAAATCCTTGTTTTTGTCATCGTTAAGCATTTTTGTAAGCTTTTTAACGATGAACTCACGGTTTCCGCTTTTTGCATCATAACATTGTGCGAGATTGATCTTTGCATTGAATTCCATTTCGTAAGTCGTAGCATTTTTCACCACAATCACATACATGTTCGAAGCCTCATTCAACTCCTCATTGCGCTGGTATATCTGGCCCAGAATGAACTGACAACGTGTTCGCATGGCCAGGGGAGGTTTCAGCTCAATGGCGCGGTTGAGATAGGGAATGGCAGCATCATAGTTTTTCTGAATGATATAGAATTGCCCGTATAAAAGATTCATCTCTGTTTCATGCTTTTCAGCAGCTTCGCCTTTTCTGATCTTGCTTTGCAACATATCGAGCATCGGTTCTGCCCTGTTAAAATCGCCTATCTGGATGTTTGTCCTGATAAGCCATAGCATCGCCTCATATTTGATCTCATTATCATTATAGGTTTTGATCATAAACTCGAATGTACGGCGGGCCATCGGGTAATCCTGCTTATAAAAATAACTCTTGCCGATAAGCAAATAGCAATCATCTATCCAACGCACATGCTCTTTCTTGTTAAAGTACATCGAATGCTTGTTGATTGCTTTTGAGGCTTTTTTTATTGCAATGTCGGCATACTGTGACATTTTACTGGCGCTGGCTTTATCCCCATAGTTGAAAACAGGTAAAACTACTGCATAGTTGTCTTTCAGGCTGGCATGGTAATCCTTTAGCCCCTGACGCATGTTATCCATCCCGTTCCAGTATACATTATAATGTGATGTAGTGTTGTGGTAGGTTCTGCGTAAAAGTGTGTTTTTCTTTGTTGAACAGGCACTAAACAGGGTAAATCCTGACAATATCAGGACCCATACGGCGAGGTAGTATTTCTTCGTCGATCTCAAAACAGGAAGGCCATTAATGGAATATTAAGTAGTATTAACTATAATTTTACAAAAATATTTTAAATTTTTGAATTTGCCCGAAATAGGACGAAGATTTGTTGGCTCATATAATATTACGATATTTGCATCGTTTCAGGTTTGGCTTGTGTGATATGGTTTCGGAGAAAAGAGATAAAAAAAAAATAAGGTGGACTGAAAGATGGCGGAATAAATACCGCCTTGTTTTCATGACCGATGATACCCTTGAAGAGCGGTTTACCTTTCGCCTCTCCCGGATGAATGTATTTATCGCCCTTGGTACCCTGACGATTGTGCTTATTTTCCTGACCAGCATTTTAATTGCCTTCACCCCCCTGAGGGAATATATACCGGGTTATACCAATGTTGGATTAACAAAGAAACTTTATAAATTACAGATAAAGACTGATTCAATCGAGCGTGACCTGGTACAGAAGGACCGTTTCATCAGGAACCTGAAGGATGTAATCAATGGTAAGGATTTAACGGAGGATAAACCAATAGTTCCGGATACCCTCAAACGATACAGTAACATTAAGATTAAACGTTCAACCGAGGATTCGTTGTTACGGCTTGAGGTAGAAAGCCAATCGAAATATAACCTCTATAAGATGGAAACAATGGAGGCAGTTAGTCAGAAAAAGGCCTCCCTCGTCGGTTTTTTGTTTTTTACACCCTTAAAGGGGATTATTACAAATGAATTCAATCCCGCGCAAGGGCATTACGGCATCGACATCGTTTCAAAGCAAAACGAAGCGGTGAAATCTGTTCTTGACGGAACAGTAATATTTAGTAACTGGACACTCGAAACCGGGTATGTGATATCGGTGCAGCATTCACAAAACATTGTTTCGATCTACAAGCACAATTCGGTACTCCTGAAGAAAACCGGGGAGTATGTCAGGGCTGGCGAACCTATTGCCATTGTTGGCGAAACCGGCGAACTGGTTACCGGGCCACATCTTCATTTTGAGTTGTGGAATGACGGGCGTCCGGTCAATCCGAAGGAATACATCACCTTTTAACATTTATAGTCCGATCGTTGAAAAAAAACATTGCCATATTAGGATCAACCGGTAGTATCGGAACCCAGGCGCTGGAGGTAGTACGCAGTCATCCTGATCTTTTCGGGGTGGAAGTTCTCACCGCCCAAAACAACTGCGACATGCTGATTCAGCAGGCTGTCGAATTTCGCCCTAATGCAGTAGTGATTGGGAATCAGGCATGTTATGCCAAAGTGTCAGAAGCTTTGAAGCCATATTCTGTTAAGGTTTTTGCCGGCCAGGATTCCATTACACAAATTGTGGAAATGGAGGAGATTGATCTGGTACTAAGTGCACTGGTGGGCTATGCCGGGTTGGAGCCAACCCTCAGCGCCATCAATGCAGGGAAACATATTGCACTTGCCAATAAAGAGAGTCTGGTGATTGCCGGAGATTTGGTTATGGCCGAAGCACGAAGGAAAAATGTATTCATTTTGCCTGTCGATTCTGAACATTCTGCTATTTTTCAATGTCTTGCGGGAGAACTGCCTGGTTCTGTCGAAAAAATTTACCTGACTGCATCCGGAGGTCCTTTCCGGGGAAAATCACGGGGACAGCTTGTCAATGTCGCCAAAGAAGCCGCCTTGCAGCATCCGAATTGGAAAATGGGACATAAAATAACCATCGATTCTGCCTCCATGATGAACAAAGGATTGGAAGTGATTGAAGCCCGATGGCTGTTTAACCTTCAGCCCGGACAGATAGATGTTATCATCCACCCCCAATCCATCATCCATTCAATCGTACAATTTATTGATGGTTCGATGAAAGCACAGATGGGAATCCCTGATATGAAACTTCCGATTTTATATGCCCTGGCATACCCGGTGCGCATGAAATCGGAACTGCCCCGGTTCAGCTTCGCTGATCATGCAAAGTTTACTTTTGAAGCACCTGATTCAGAGTTGTTTCGTAATCTGTCGCTGGCCTATATTGCGCTGAATCAGGGAGGAAATATGCCCTGTATTTTAAATGCGGCAAATGAAGTTGCCGTTGGCGCCTTTTTGGAGGATCGCATCAGTTTCCTGAAAATGCCTGATGTTATTGAGCACTGCATGCAAACAGTACAACACATTAAAAAACCAGGCTATCAGGATTATGTTGCATCACACAAAGAGGCCCTCTGCAAGGCAAAAGAATTTATAAACCTTTCGTAAACACACTTTAACCTTAAAACAGCTCATGGAAATCGTTATAAAAATCGTTCAGCTATTGCTCAGTTTATCCATCCTGGTTATTTTTCACGAATTCGGCCATTATATTGCAGCCCGCATTTTTAAAACCCGGGTTGAAAAATTTTACCTCTTTTTTGATCCCTGGTTTTCACTCATTAAATTCAAAAAGGGAGATACTGAATATGGCGTAGGCTGGGTTCCCTTGGGAGGTTATGTAAAAATTTCGGGTATGATCGATGAATCAATGGACAAGGAGCAGATGAAACTTCCGCCGCAGCCATGGGAATTTCGGTCTAAACCAGCCTGGCAACGGCTGATCATCATGTTGGGAGGTGTAACAGTCAATATTCTCCTGGCCATAGCAATCTATATTACAATGCTTGCCGCATGGGGCGAACAATATCTGCCAACAGCTGAGGTGAAATATGGAATTACGGTTGATTCATTGGGTTACCGGTTAGGTTTGCGCAACGGCGACCATATCCTTTCAGTCGACAACAAACAGGTTGAAGATTTTGCCGCTATTCCGAAGACGATTATCCTTGAGGAGGCGAAAACAGTGCAGATTTTGCGTGATGACCAAAAAATGGACATCCAGATTCCGGCAGATTTTATTAGCAAGCTGATCAAACATAAATCTCCTGAATTCATTGCGGTCCGGTTCCCTTTTGAAGCAGGGAAATTTACGGTTGGCTCTCCTGCGCAGGCATCAGGCATGCTGATCAACGACAAAATCATCGGATTGAATGATTCCCTGCTGATCTATTTCGACCAGTTTAAGTCGTCTATTCAGCAATATAAAAATAAGACCGTGCAGGTGATGGTCCTGCGCGGCAATGATACACTCAGATTAAAGGTAAACGTTCCTGAAGCAGGTCTGATTGGGGTGTATCCCAAGGGACCGGTTAATTATTTTGCCTTTAAGGAGAAGAGTTATAACATCGTAACAGCCATACCGGCCGGAGTGGTGAAAACTTTTGAAGGCGCAGGCAATTATATTAAATCCATAAAATTATTATTCTCCCAGGATAAAGCGTACGAATCGGTTGGCGGTTTTATCACGATAGGCAATATTTTCCCTTCAACCTGGGATTGGGCTGCCTTTTGGTCACTGACGGCTTTCCTGTCCATCATGCTGGCCATTCTCAATATTCTGCCAATCCCAGCCCTCGACGGGGGACATGTGATGTTTTTGCTATATGAGATTGTTGCCCGCAGGAAACCCAGCGATAAATTCATGGAATATGCGCAGATTGCAGGAATGGTGATCCTCTTTGGCTTGCTGATCTTTGCAAACGGCCAGGATATTATGAAGTTGTTCAGACCTTGATAAATTGGCAAGTTGGCAAATTGGCAAGCTGGTAAGTTGGCATGTTGGTAAAGGGTTTCGTGATGTGATGGTTTCCGGTTTTTTATTCAGTGACCTTTTCCTTCAGTGATTTAAACCCCTCGCCCAGTATTTCTGTTGCATCGGTCACTGTGAGAAATGCTTTTGGATCAATTTCATGGATATATTCCTCAAGTAAAGCAAGTTCGCGACGGCTTACCACGGTAAAGATGATTCGCTTATCGGCATAGTTAAACATTCCCTTGCCATCAATGTAGGTGCCACCCCGGTCGAGGTTGTTTATTATTTTATCACGTATCTCTTCATGCTTGTCTGAAATGATAAATATACTTTTATCGTAGCTTACACCTTCAAGGACCACATCGATTACCTTCCCGGTTATGAAAATCACGATCCAGGAATACAGCGGGATCTTCCAGTCCTGGAAAACAACCAGGCCTACCAACACGATTACTGAATCGACATAAATCATCAGCATGCCTAAGGGAAGCCTTGTATATTTTGCAATGATCATGGCCACAATGTCGCTGCCTCCTGATGTGGCTTTTGATTTAAAAATAAGGCCAAGGCCCAACCCGGCCAGCACCCCGCCAAAAATGGATGATAAAAGGGCATCTCCCTTCACCAGGGGTTCGAATCCCCAGAATAAGGTCAGTGTGTCAGTGAAAAGAGCGGTTAGGGAAAATCCGACCACTGTTTTCATCCCAAAACGGGGACCGAGAAACCTGATGCCGATAATTGTCAGCGGGATATCAAAGCAAAGCGCAACAAGTCCAACCGGCGTATTGAACAGATAGTGTAAAACGATGGAGATTCCATAAACACCCCCCGGAACGATTTTATAGGGTGTAATAAACAGGACAAACGCGGCAGCGAGAATAAATGCACCAATGATTATCAGGCTGTAGGACACAAACCATTTACGGGTGAACGGTTTTTCCTTCATCAGGAAGAATGGCATATGCGGATTATTTAGTAATTAATAAATGAAAACGCAAAGATATTTGATTACGGCACAATGCAACCGCACAACAAGCGTTAATCTAGAAACATTTTGGTTCTGACCTTCAGGAAATTCGTTATAAACAGGGCTTGTTCCGGCATTGTTATTGATTTGACTGAGTTTAAATTGGCCATATAATGATGGTAGTAACAAAAAAAAATGTACTTTTATCCCGTTTTTCTAATGAACCTGACAACCTGTTGTTGACATCGCTTAATTCCGGATATCTGACCAGATTCAGGATAAATTTCTTATTTATCCTGGTTGTTATTATATTGCATGGGGGGGCTCCCATTTTTGCACAGCAACCTACTTTAATCACCAACTACATGTTCACCAACATGGCGATTAACCCGGCATTTGCGGGAAGCAACGGTGGAATATGTATTACAGGACTTGTACGGCAGCAATGGATTGGTTTCAAGGATCCCGATGGAACTCAAACGGCTCCCCAGGTTTTTATGCTTACCGTCGATTCCCCGATTAAGTTTCTGCACGGTGGTATCGGAGGATCACTGTACCAGGATAAACTCGGTTATTTCAAGAATATCGCCCTTAAGCTTGGATATGCTTACAAGATGGAGGCTGGCGGTGGGGATCTCTCATTCGGATTGCAGGTTGGATTACAAAATGGGGAATTCGATTTTTCGAAATTAGATGTCGGCCAGGGTGCGGGGAATTTCTCAGAAGATCCGGCCCTGATGGATTTGTCAGGAAAAACAAGTGATATGTCGTTCGATATAGGAGCTGGCATACTTTTTAAGGTTCCCGATAAATACTATATTGGCCTTTCCGCTGACAATCTGTTGCAGTCAAAAGCAAAAAAAATCGCCTATCAATTGCGACGTACATACTACCTTGGAGGAGGATATGAGTGGATACTTCCTAATCACCCGGCTTTTGAGTTGCTACCATCTGTTTTGTTTATGTATGACGGGGCTGCCTTTCAGTTTAATCTAAGCGCCCTGGTCATGTACAATAATAAATTTTACGGAGGCCTGGGTTACCGGCTGCAGGATGCTGTTTCGGTATTAGCCGGTGTCAGCATCAAAAGCCTGCGGATTGGTGTTGCGTATGACATCAGCACTTCGGCTTTGAGTAAATACAACAGCGGAAGTTTTGAAGTTATGGTGAGTTACTGTTTCAAAATTGACACGGATAAATATAGGAAAAGCTACAGGAATACAAGGTTCCTGTAAGAAAAATAATAATAAATACCCCTTGGTTTTAGAAAACTAATGAATCAAAATAATAAATCTGATAACGTCGCGTTATTTCTCATCCATTAATCGGCCAAAAAAATGAAAAAACTGTTCATTTATTCTGCACTGCTCATATTCCTGGGAAGTTGCGGTAACTCAGGAAGTGGTGAGCTTACGGGAGTAAAAAACCGAAAGCGGTACTATGCTCCGGATCCGTTTGGCATGGTTTACGTCCCCATGGGAGCATACACCATGGGCGTCAGCGATGAAGATATGCCATATGCACAGCTCAACAATCCCAAAACTGTAACTGTCCAGGCTTTTTACATGGATCAGACTGAAATCACCAATAATGAATACCGTCAGTTTGTTTATTGGGTAAGAGATTCGATTGCACGACGTATTCTTGGAGAAACCAAGCCGGAGCTTTACTTTATCTCAGAAAACAAGAAAACCGGTGAACAATTTGATCCTCCTTTTCTTAATTGGGAAAGCAAACTGGAATGGAATTCTGATCAACAGGATGTCCGTGATGCCCTCGCTCAGTTATATCTGCCCGAAAACGAGCGTTATTTCAGAAGAAAAGAGATTGACACGCGAAAACTTTACTTTGAGTATTATTTTGTTGACCTCAAGGCTGCATCGCGCAAAGATTACGCTGCTCAGCCCGATCCTAAAGAGGCCAGTCTGGCAAATCGTCCGCAGGGCTTAAAGGACCGTTCTGTTTATGTTCGCAAAGAGACTATTAATGTGTATCCGGATACTTTATGCTGGATTCATGATTATGCATACTCGTTCAACGATCCCAGCACTGAAAAGTATTTCTGGCATCCGGCATATGACAACTACCCGGTGGTCGGTGTAAACTGGCGGCAGGCGAATGCCTTTTGTATCTGGCGGACGCAGATGAAAAACAGCTATTTGTACGGACAAAAAGGTGAGACCTTTATCAGCGATTTCCGTTTGCCTACCGAAGGTGAATGGGAATGGGCCGCACGTGGCGGATACGATGCGAACCCCTACCCATGGGGAGGCCCTTATACCAGAAATGATAAGGGTTGTTTTCTGGCAAATTTTAAACCCATGCGCGGTGATTATATTGCCGACGGCGGAGCGAACACGGTTATTGTTGCCCATTACCCGGCCAATGACTATGGTCTGTACGACATGGCTGGCAACGTTGCTGAATGGACGGTTACAGCTTTTCATCCCTCGTCATACAATTTTTCCTGGGACCTGAATCCTGATTATAAATACAATGCAAAGGATACTGATCCACCTGCACTAAAACGTAAGGTTACCCGTGGTGGATCCTGGAAGGATGTTGCATATTTTCTGCGGGTGTCAACGCGTTCATATGAATACCAGGATACTGCCAAATGTTATGTCGGATTTCGTTGTGTCCAGAATTTCCTGGGTCGTCAGCGCGACGACAACCCCTCAAGGTCATCCAAGGTCTACTAATATTAAACAAAACCTGTCTTCATTATAAATATTTAATTCTTTCATACTATGGCATTACTCGATTTTGTCAAAACAAAGCATTATAAAAACTTCATGGCCAAACTCTATGGCTGGGGTGCCGCGGTTGTAATTATTGGTGCATTGTTTAAAATCAACCATTACAACTATGCTGATTATCTGCTTATCATCGGACTGGGAACCGAATCGCTCATTTTCTTCTTTTCTGCATTTGAACCACCCCACGTTGAACCCGACTGGAGTCTCGTCTATCCGCAGTTGGCTGGAATTTATCACGAAGAGGGCATCGATGCCACCAGGGCATTCAGTTCGAAAGACAGCGTAACACAGGATTTGGACAAAATGCTCGAAAAAGCGAAAATCGGCCCTGAATTAATTGCGAGCCTTGGCACTGGTCTAACCAATCTTTCTGAAACAGCTTCGAAATTATCGAATGTTGCAGACGCATCGCTGGCTAACGACAAATATGTCAGTACCATGAAGAGTGCAACAGAATCAGCACACCAACTGAACGATTCCTACCGCAAAACAACCCAATCGCTTGAACAAAGTGTGAACGCATCGCAGGAGCAGCTGACCCATATTAAAAACACCTCCAAAAGTGCGGCCAGCCTTTCGGTAATGTTTACCGAAGTCGGGGAGTCGCTGAAGGAAGAGATTTCCGCAAATAAAGCCTTCTCGGCCAGCATTGCAAATGTCACCTCCACCGCAAATAAATTTGTTGAAAAATATAATGAATCAGCCACACTGCTGTCAAAAACTGCTGAAACCCTGAATGCCTCTGCAACCGGTGGCGCCAGCTATAATAAAGAACTCCAGCGTGTTTCTACAAACCTGTCAGCCCTCAACGCATTGTATGAACTCCATCTGCAGGGTTCAAACCAGCAGATGGAAAACACGAATAAATTCAACAATGTAATGAGTAAGTTTACAATCAACCTGAACGAATCCATGTCCAATACGGATAAATTAAAAACTGAAGTTGATAACCTGACAAAAAACATTGCCTCTCTCAATAAAGTATATGGAAATATGCTTTCGGCCATGAATTTTGGTGGAAAATAGGCAGGATTCGCATACTTGTATAACTTGAATAATATTTAATTAGATGGCTGGATATAAAGAGACACCAAGGCAAAAGATGATCGGGATGATGTATCTCGTTCTTACGGCATTGCTCGCATTGAACGTCTCGAAACAAATCATGGATGCTTTTTTGGTGGTCAATGAAAGCATGGAGACCACCAACGAAAACTTCTCGAAAAAACTGGATAACACATATTCTAAATTTAAAATTCAATACCAGTTAAATCCGAATAAAGTCGGCCCTTATTGGGACAAAGCCCAGCAGGCGCATATGCTTTCTGACAAATTTGCCAATTATATTGACAGCATCAAGTACGTTATCATTATGCGCACCGATAAGCTTGCCACATTGGATGAAGCAAAAAAGCTGAATCTACGGAATGTCAAGCGGCAGGATAATTATGATACACCAACTCGTTTTTTCATCGGCAGTTCCGAGGATGGTTCAGCAGGTGAGGCAAGGATACTTAAAGAAAAGATCGAAAACTATAAAAAGCAAATGCTTGAACTGGTCGATCCAAAATTCAGGGCTACGATAAAGATGGGCATGGATACACAAGGCCCTTTTTATGATGCGGTTGGGAATAAGCAGAATTGGGAAATGCATAATTTTTACCGTACAATTCTTGCTGCCACAGTGACCATTTTAAACAAAATCAAGGCAGAGGTTTACAATGCCGAATTCGATGTTGTCAACAACCTCTATAGTTCCATTGATGCCCTGAATTTTAAATTCGATAAAATCCAGGCTAAGGTTATCCCGCGAAGCAGCTATATTTTCCTCGGCGATGAATACCAGGCAGAAATCCTGGTGGGCGCTTATGATACCAAGCAGAATCCGGATGTACGCTATGCCCTGGGAGCTGATACGCTTACTCCGGGTCACTATCGCAATGCCACGCCCCTCGAAGGTTCAAACGGCCTGGTTGTACTGAAACTGGGCGGCTCATCGGAAGGATTAAAAAAATATGCGGGAATTATTAAAGTTGTAAGTCCGCTAGGCGATACGATGTCATTCCATTTCAAGGATGAATTCATTGTTGCCAGACCTGCCATTACCATCTCCCCTACAAAAATGAATGTCTTCTACATTGGGGTGGATAATCCTGTCGAAATCAGTGTTCCCGGCGGGCCAGAACGGATAATACCATCCATATCCACGGGAAGTATTCGCCAGGAAGGAAAGGACTGGATTGTATCAAATCTGAATGCGGCCGGAGCAAGAGAAGCCGTTATCAGCGTTAATGCAGTTTTTTCAGGGAAAACAAAAAACATGGGATCATACAAATTCAGGCTGAAGACACTGCCCGATCCATTGATAAAGATCGCCGGAAAGAATGAAGGTTTTATTTCAAAAAGCCTGTTACTTGCCAGTCCGATGTTGCTTCCAGAAATGCCTGCAGGTTTTGACTTCGACCTTCGGTATAGCGTAACATCTTTCGTTTTTTCTACTTCAAGTGCATCAGGCGAGGGGAATGATGTTAAAGTTCAGGGAAACAGGTTGACTCCTGAAATTCTCAAAACCATCAACAATGCCCGGAAAGGTCAGCGTATCTGGTTCGACGATGTATATGTCAAAGGTCCCGATGGAACCCGTAAAGTTAATACCAGTCTTAGTTTGAAATTGAACTGATAATATTTTAAGGAGGTAATATGAAAAAAGCATTTTTCCTGGTTTTATTCTCCCTTGCATTAGGGGCAATAAGCCTTTCAACCTATGCACAAGTACTGGAAGGCCCTCCAAGAGATGGTGTGTATGACAAAACAACCATTATGCAGGTACAGCCCATCCCTTATCCTTATCTCCGGGAAGCCGATATCGTTTGGACCCGCAGAATCTGGCGGGTACTTGACATGCGGGAGAAACTGAACCAACCATTTTATTTTCCTGAAAAGCCGCAAAACAACTGGCGCAGTTTCGTTCAGATTATAATGGATGGCCTGAAAGAGGGCACTATTACTGCCTATTCCAATGAATCTGATCAGTTCCTTGTTCCTTTAACCTACCAGGAATTGTTGGACAAAATGGAGCGTAGCGATTCTGTCAGGTTACCACGCGCTGATAACCCTGATATATTATATGACACGGTTATAAAAACAGAATTCGATCCTTCCAATGTTAAAAAATTAAAGATTAAGGAGGATTTTTATTTTGACAGGCAAAGGTCTGTTGTCGAAGTAAGAATTCTTGGTATTTGCCCGGTTGTGGATGAAATCGATAAAACCACAGGAGAAAAACGTTTTGAAAAAAACCTCTTCTGGATATATTTTCCTGAATGCCGCAATCTGTTTGCTAAAAATGAAATGTACAACCTGAAAAACGGTTCTGCCGGAAGAATGACCTATGACGACGTTTTCATGAAACGCATGTTCTCAAGCTATGTTTACAAGGAGGAGAATGTTTATGACCGCGCCATCAATGAATATTCGACCGGTGTTGATGCCTTGCTGGAAGCCGAAAAAGCCAAGAAGGATCTGTTCGAATTTGAATCAAATCTCTGGGAATACTAAACCGGGTTGGTTCGGAGCGCCCGGATCTATAAAAAAAAAGTGAGGCTGTCCCTGCGAAACGGGATGGCCTTTTTTGTTGTTCGAATGGGCCAGTCGGCATCCTAAATTTCCTACTTTTGCGATAATTTGATTAATTACTGGCATGGCAGCATCCTTTCTTGAAACACCGGTTGAATTTCTTAAAAGCGTTGGACCGGCCAGGGCTGATTTACTGAAAAGTGAGTTGAATATCAGTACTTTTGGGGAACTGCTTACTTGGTTTCCGTTCAGATATGTTGACCGGAGTAAGTTTTATCTTATCGCTGAAATCAGGGAAGACTCATCCTATATTCAGCTAAAAGCCAAAATGATCCGGATTCAAACCATCGGTTCGCAACGACTTCAGCGTCTGGTGGCAACCGTTCGTGATGAGAGCGGGGAACTGGATCTGATCTGGTTTCAGGGAATACGGTGGGTCTCGGAGATGCTCACCCCGCAACAGGAGTATGTTGTCTTTGGAAAACCAACTCTCTTTAATGGCCGGTGGAATATTTCCCACCCTGAGTTGGAGATTCTTCCGGTTGAGCCGATTCCCTTAAGTGAAAAAATCAGGCCGGTTTATAATTCAACCGAGAAACTTAAATCAAAAGGATTGGATTCCAGGGGGATCGCAAAATTGATGAAAATTCTCATCCTTCATGAAAAGTTTTCAGTCTCTGAGAATCTGACGCCTGATATACTGCACAATCTTCGCCTGCTTAACCGCCAGGAAGCTTTTATAAACGTACACTTCCCAATGACCCCTGAATTGCTTAAAAAGGCGGAGACTCGACTGAAGTTTGAAGAATTGTTTTTCATTCAGTTGCGTTTGGCCAGGCAAAGATCATTACGGCTTAAAAAGCATGAAGGTCATCGGTTTCTGAAGGTAGGGGATTATGTGAATCAGTTTTACCATCACCACCTTACCTTTGAACTGACCAATGCTCAAAAGCGTGTAATCAGGGAGATCAGGGCCGACCTGGGTTCAGGAAGCCAGATGAACCGGTTGCTGCAGGGAGATGTGGGCAGCGGGAAGACCCTTGTTGCGTTGATGACCATGCTCATCGCACTCGACAATCAATATCAGAGTTGCCTGATGGCTCCGACAGAAATTCTGGCACGACAACACTTTAACACTATTTCGGCAATGCTCAAAGGGTTGAATGTATCGGTTAAATTGCTGACCGGATCAACCAGACAAATTGAGCGGCGTGAAGTTCTGGAAGAGTTGCAAAATGGCCATGTTCAGATTCTCATTGGCACTCATGCCCTGCTTGAAGAGAATGTTCAGTTTAAACAACTTGGATTTGTCGTTATTGATGAGCAACATCGTTTTGGAGTAGCCCAGCGGGCAAAATTGTGGGGAAAGAATATAATTACGCCACATGTGCTGGTGATGACTGCTACACCAATTCCACGCACACTCGCAATGACACTATATGGTGATCTTGATACCTCAGTTATTGATGAAATGCCACCTGGCCGGAAAGCAATTGTCACTAAACACGTTTATGAACCCGAACAAAATAAGGTTTTCAATTTTATCAGGACGAAGATCCGTGAAGGCAGGCAGGTTTATATTGTATTCCCATTAATTCAGGAATCGGAAACCCTCGACCTGAAAAACCTGATTGAAGGATTTAAGCATATTGTGACTGAGTTCCCGCCACCGGCCTATGCTGTAAGTATGGTTCACGGCCAGATGAAGCAGCAGGAAAAGGATGCAGAAATGAAACGGTTTCTTGAACATCAAACCCAGATCATGGTGGCAACAACTGTGATCGAAGTTGGGGTCGACGTTCCCAACGCCTCCGTGATGGTTATTGAAAACGCAGAACGATTCGGACTTTCCCAGCTTCATCAGTTGCGTGGCCGGGTTGGAAGGGGAAGTGACCAGTCCTACTGCATCCTCATGAGCAGATATGAACTTTCGGCCGAGGCCCGCAAACGTATTGCAACCATGGTTCGCACAACGGATGGATTTGAAATCGCAGAAACCGATTTGCAACTCCGGGGTCCGGGCGATCTGCAGGGGACACAACAGAGCGGTATTCTTGATTTAAGGATTGCAGATATCGTAAAAGATGAAAAAATATTAAAATATGCCAGAAATGTGGCAACAGAGATCATTCAAAATGATCCAACACTGATAAAAAAAGAAAATGACATTCTGGCACAACATCTCCTCCAGATTGACCGCAAGAAGCAAAATTGGGGGCTGATCTCCTAGATGTTATTATTTTTATTGCTACTTTTGTCCCCTTAATCTGTAAGAAGAATGAAAATTTCCTATAACTGGCTTAAGCAATATCACGATATCGATTATTCACCTGACAAGGTGGCGGAAATTCTAACCGGGTGTGGACTGGAGGTTGAAGGTATTGATCAGTTTCAAACGGTAAAGGGTGGGTTAAAAGGCATACTAATCGGGGAGGTTTTAACCTGTGTGAAACATCCTAATTCCGACCATCTCAGTCTTACCACCGTAAATGTCGGAAATGTTGAACCACTTAGAATCGTTTGTGGCGCAGCCAACGTTGCAAAGGGTCAGAAAGTAGCCGTTGCAACGATAGGAACCACGTTGTATTTCAATGAGAAGGAATTGACACTTCAACCTGCTAAAATCAGGGGCGAAGTATCAGAAGGCATGATTTGCGCTGAAGATGAGCTTGGAATTGGTTCTTCGCATGCGGGGATCCTGGTCCTTGATCCTGAAGCTCAGGTTGGTATGCCGGCATGTGAATATTTTAATGTTGAGGAGGATTTTACCTTCACCATCGGGCTGACACCCAACCGCGCTGATGCAGCCTCTCATGTTGGGGTGGCGCGCGACCTGGTTGCAGTAGTTAACAATTTTGGCAGGAGTAAGGGGGAGGCCATGCAGCAAAATCATCTCTTACTTCCTGATATTTCTGCCTTCAGCATTGATAATAATGACAGGCCTGTTGATATAATTATTGAAGACCCAAAGGCCTGTCCGCGATACAGCGGAATCACAGTTTCAGGCATTACGGTAAATGAATCACCTGCATGGTTGAAGAACCGACTGATGTCGATTGGATTGCGTCCAATCAACAACATTGTTGACATCACCAATTTCATTCTTATGGAACTTGGACAACCGTTGCATGCCTTTGATTGTGATCAGATATCCGGGAATCGGGTCATAATAAAAAAATATCCAGAAGGAACAAAGTTTATTACGTTGGACAATGTTGAACGTGAACTTTCCGGAAACGACCTGATGATTTGCAATGCCATGGAGCCCATGTGTATTGCCGGTGTTTTTGGTGGCATCAAATCGGGAGTGACCAGTTCAACCACGAATGTATTTCTCGAAAGCGCCTATTTCGATCCCGTTCATATCCGCAAGACATCACGATATCATGGATTGCAAACAGATGCTTCGTTCCGTTTTGAACGTGGCGCAAACTACGATATTACTGTTGATGCACTGAAACGTGCGGCTGTAATGATCAGGGAGATCGCTGGTGGCCAGATCTCATCAGGGATTACCGATGTTTATCCTGCTCCTTTTCCTCCGGTTATCGTTGAACTTTCTTATGAAAACGTCGATCGCCTGATCGGCAAGGCCATACCACATGATGTAGTGAAAAACATCTTGGCCGACCTTGGCATCGGGATCTTAGAGGAGAGGGAATCTTCAGCAGGATTGAAACTGAAAGTGCCTGGTTTTAAGGTGGATGTAACACGTGAAGCCGATGTGATTGAAGAGGTTTTACGTGTTTATGGTTATAACAACATTGATATTCAGGATGAAGTCAGAGCCTCGCTGTCATATTCCATAAGTCCCGATCCGGAAAAAGCACAGAATATGGTTTCAGATTATCTGGCTGCCAATGGTTTTTGTGAAATCATGAATAATTCCCTGTCCAAATCAACCTATTATGCAGATAATCCGGATTTTCCACTTGAACAATGCGTGAAAATGTTGAATCCGATTAGCCGCGATCTCGACGTAATGAGGCAGACATTGCTTTATGGCGCACTTGAAAGCGTTGTATATAATCAGAACCGGAAAAATTCTGATCTGAAGATGTTTGAATTCGGGAAAGTATACAAAATCGCAAGTGATAAAACCGACCCAATTCCCGGATACCATGAGGAAAATCACCTGGCATTGCTCATTACCGGCCGTGCACAACCCGAAAGCTGGAATACACAGGATAATCAGGTTGATTTCTTTGAATTGAAAGGCAGGCTGGAATCAATCGTAAAAAAATTATCCATCTCACCGGATAAATGGAAGATCCAGCCGTTCAAATCAAGCCAGATTTCCGATGGTCTGAGTTATACAATAAAAGATGAAAGCATATTTACTCTTGGTTATATCAATCAACAGGTAATGAGGGCATTTGATTGCAGACAACCGGTGCTGTATGCAGAGGTTAATTGGGATCTGATGTTTTCACTTATTTCCGGAAAAGAGACACAGTACAGGGGAATTCCAAAATTCCCTGAAGTCAGGCGCGATCTTGCCTTGCTTATCGATCAGGAAGTTACATTCGATCAGATAGAAAAGCTGGCTTATCAGACTGAAAAAAAACTTCTTAAAAAGGTGGGGCTATTTGATGTGTACGAAGGAGATAAAATTGACGCAGGAAAAAAATCATATGCCGTCAGTTTTATTTTACAGGATGATGAAAAAACCCTGACTGACAAAGAAATCGAAAAAACCATGGAAAGGATTATCAAAGTCCTGAACCAGCAGCTCCAGGCACAGATCAGATAAAATACAGTATGGATATCCAGTCAATAAAGCAACGCTTTGGCATTATCGGAAATTCTCCTTTACTTGACCGTGCCATTGATATTGCTCGCCAGGTTGCCGCTACCGACATCACCGTGCTGATCAGCGGAGAAAGTGGTACAGGAAAGGAGTTTTTTCCGAAAATCATCCATCAGTTGAGTGCAAGAAAACATGGCCCTTACATTGCGGTCAACTGTGGCGCAATCCCTGAAGGGACGATTGATTCGGAACTTTTCGGACATGAGAAGGGATCTTTTACCGGGGCCCATGAAGCCCGCAAGGGTTATTTTGAAGTTGTGGATGGGGGTACTATTTTCCTGGATGAGGTTGCAGAATTACCCCTTGGAACCCAGGTACGACTCTTACGCGTGTTAGAATCCGGCGAATTTATGCGCGTTGGTTCTTCCAAGGTACTCAAAACCAATGTAAGGGTGGTGGGGGCAACCAATGTAAACATTCCCGATGCTATTTCCAGCGGAAAGTTCCGGCAGGACCTGTACTATCGGTTAAACACTGTTCCCATTCTTGTTCCTGCACTCCGTGAACGAAAAGAGGATATTTATCTTCTTTTCAGAAAATTTGCTTCTGATGCTGCAGAGAAATACAGGATGCCGTCCATTCAGCTTGATGATGATGGCCAGCAAATACTCAGGAATTATCGGTGGCCGGGAAATATCCGACAGCTTAAGAACCTGACTGAGCAAATTTCCATTATCGAAAAAAGCAGGGTGATCGAAGCTGCCGACCTGATTAACTATATGCCGCAAAGCCAATCGAGTGAACTTCCGGTTTTGTACAAAGGAGAAGACAGTTCAAAATTCAATGAACGCGAATTGCTGTATAAGGTTCTTTTCGACATGAAGAAAGACATGAACGATCTGAAACAACTTGTGATGAACCTCATGCAAAATGATGATGATATCAGCAACAACCTTGGAGAGAACACCCACCTGATCAAAAGGCTCTACAAGGATTTTGAGGAGGGAAAGGAGCCGGCTCAGCCTATTATCGTACATCGTCCCGACAAGCGGTTTTCAGAACAGGAGCCAATACAGGAACCCGAGGAAATTGAGGAGTCGCTTTCACTTGAAAAAAAGGAGATTGATTTTATTAAACGGGCTCTCATCCGGCACGAGGGCAAGCGTAAGGATGCCGCAAAAGAGCTGGGTATTTCAGAGCGGACTTTGTACCGCAAGATCAAGGAATATAACATCGAGTAAATTTGCCTATCTTTGTTTATCAATTGAACAAGTTGTGAACGCGCTCTTTCACCGGAATTCTCTCTTCCATTTCATGCCATGGGTATTGCCCGTAATACTATCCGTTTTTCTTTTCCTGCCATCCTGTCGTGTAAGTTATTCATTCACCGGAGCATCAATTTCTCCGAGTGTAAAGACCGTATCAATTGCCAATATTCAGAATAATGCATCACTGGTGGTTCCTACCCTGTCGCGTACACTTACTGAAGCACTGTGGGATTACTTTACCGGACAAACAAACCTTGTACTGGTCGACAGGGGTGGCGATCTTAGTCTCGACGGAACAATAACCCAGTATGTTGTTCAGCCTGTCGCCATCCAGGGTAACGAAACTGCTGCAATGAACAGACTTACCATTTCTGTTAACGTAAAGTTTATCAACAAGACCGATCCGAAACAGAATTGGGAAACTACATTTTCACGTTACCAGGATTACGCCAGCTCTTATAATCTTTCGGCTGTGCAGGATCTTTTAATAAAAGACATTACTGATCAGCTTGTTCAGGATATTTTTAATAAGGCCGTTGTGAACTGGTAATCCTGAACAAGAGGATTAATCAATATGAAATGCCCATATGGACGACGTTTATACCAACCGTGAATGTTAATTTATGGGTATTCCATGTGACCACTGAAGTCAAAATTATTAACACATGAATCGCCAGCAATTTTCTGAATTTGTTAAAAACCCCGGGATCACCAATGCCCAGAGTATTAAAATGCTGGAAGAAGTCATTAAGCGATATCCATATTGTCAGGCAGGACAGCTATTATACACCTATAACCTATACAGGGAAGAGAATCTGCAGTATCCGGTGCAATTGAAGAAGGCAGCTGCATATGCTGGCGATCGAAGGATGCTCAGGGAGTTGATTGAATCGGCCCGCAAAAAATCTACTCCCGATGTAAATTCTTCCCTTGTTGCGGCAGTCTCTGGCTTTCCGGTGGAATCGCAGCCTAAGTCAAGTGAGATTATTCATTCAACCCCTGATTTGACATCCGTCACAACGGAACTGCAAATCACACCAAATGTTACAGATGAAAGAAAAGAATCATCTGAAAAAAACTATCCGGAAATTTTCGGCGCAATAACACAGGAAGAACTTGCCGCTTTTCAGGCATTGCCGTATGAAACGAACCACTCAGCTGGACTGTCAGACGAAACCGCCACCTCTTCAAGCAATGAGGAGGATTTGGTTCCAGTAACAATTCAAGCTGGTACCCGGATGACGCATGAGGAATTGCTTGCCATAGTCAAGAGAAGGCTTGCTGAGATTAATGCTGAGAAGCACCAGGAGATATCAGTGCCCAAAACGCTTCTACATCCGGAATATGGGTTGCAATATTTTTCATCAGATAGCCCGGCTCTATTATCTCCTAAAACGAAAGAGTCGATAATTGACAAATTTATTTCCGAAGAACCAAAGATTTCAAAACCGAAAGCTGTTTTTTTCAATCCGTCCGATAGTGCAGTGCGAAGCAACTTTGATGATGAGGAAATTGTAAGTGAAACCCTGGCCAAATTATATGCAGCCCAGGGCAATATCTCAAAGGCGGTACATATTTATCAGAAATTATCCTTGCTTAATCAAGAAAAAAGTCGTTACTTTGCGGCCCAAATTGAGAATCTGAAATCGTAAATACTTAATCTACCCAATTATTATGTACATTTTAATTTCCGTGCTTATCCTGATCGTCTGTGTGTTGATGGTGTTGGTTGTTTTAGTCCAGAATTCCAAAGGTGGTGGACTTGCTTCAAATTTTGCTTCGTCAAATCAGTTTATGGGTGTTCGAAAAACAGCCGATTTTCTTGAAAAAACCACTTGGTCACTTGCCATAGCGCTTCTTGTACTGAGTCTCTTCTCCATTTTTGTCATTCCTAAAAATCAGGTGAAATCGGATGCAACCCAGAGTGAAATCCAGAAACAGATCGACGAAAGCAAAGCCGCTCCGATAAAGGATTTTCAAGCGCCTCCAACGCAAAAGTAAAAGAACCCCGTCTGATCTTCGTCAGCAGGTATTAGAATGTCAGATTGTCAGCACAATCTGACATTTTTAATTTTACAGGGTGTTAAACTGAAAAAATGTCCAGATTTATTCCCTCAGAAACATTTGGCATAAAATGTGACTTATCCTTGTAGCCTGTTCAAAAGGTGAATTTCGCAATGTTTAACTTTTAAATATACGTAAAATGGCACAAGTGAAGATTAAACCATTGGCCGACCGCGTTTTGGTTGAAGCGGCTGCGGCTGAAGACAAAACAGCTGGAGGCATTATCATTCCTGATACTGCAAAGGAAAAACCGCAGAAAGGAACTGTTGTAGCAGTAGGACCTGGTAAAAAGGATGAACCCATGACCGTTAAAGTTGGTGACAGCGTTCTGTATGGCAAATATGCAGGAACAGAAATCACCGTTGATGGAGAAAATTACCTTATAATGCGCGAATCAGATATCGTGGCAGTGATCTGACCGTCGGTAAACATTAAAGAAACAATAGAACAATCACAATAAAAACGAAAAACAATGGCAAAAGATATTATCTTTAGCATAAAAGCGAGAGAAGCGTTAAAGAAAGGTGTTGACGAACTTTCAAACGCAGTAAAGGTGACACTTGGTCCTAAAGGACGCAATGTCATCATTGACAAATCCTATGGATCACCCATCGTCACCAAGGATGGTGTGACCGTGGCAAAAGAAGTTGAACTGAGGGATCCCGTTGAGAATATGGGCGCTCAGATGGTGAAGGAAGTGGCTTCCAAAACCAGCGATCTTGCCGGTGACGGCACAACCACCGCAACAGTTCTGGCTCAGGCTATCTTCACAACCGGTTTAAAGAATGTAACGGCTGGCGCCAATCCAATGGATCTGAAACGCGGGATCGACAAAGCAGTAGCTGAAGTTCTGAAATCATTGAAATCCCAAACCAAGCAAGTTGGCGACAGCATGGATAAAATCGAACAGGTTGCTTCGATTTCTGCCAACAATGACAGCTTCATCGGAAAGATGATTGCCGAAGCCATGGGAAAAGTAAAGAAAGAGGGCGTAATCACCATCGAAGAGGCAAAAGGCATTGAAACAACGGTGAAAGTTGTGGAAGGTATGCAGTTCGATCGTGGCTATATCAGCCCCTATTTCGTGACAGATACCGATAAGATGGAAGTAGTTTATGAAACTCCATACATTCTGATCTATGATAAAAAAGTGAGCGTCATGAAGGATCTGCTTCCGGTTTTGGAAAAGGTTGTTCAGACAGGTCGCCCCCTCATCATTGTTAGTGAAGATGTTGAAGGCGAAGCGCTTGCAACCCTCGTGGTTAATAAAATTCGCGGCACCCTCAAAGTAGCTGCTGTAAAGGCTCCAGGATTTGGTGACCGCCGCAAGGAGATGCTGGAGGATATCGCCGTACTTACCGGTGGAACTGTTATCAGCGAAGAAAAGGGCTTTAAACTCGAAGATGCTACTTTACAGTACCTGGGACAAGCCGAAAAAATTACCATTGACAAGGAAAATACCACCATCATCAATGGCAGCGGTAAAAAAACCGATATTACTGCACGCATCAACCAGATCAAAACACAGATTGGAACCACGACCTCCGACTATGATAAGGAAAAACTGCAGGAACGCCTTGCCAAACTGGCCGGTGGTGTTGCAGTAATCTATGTTGGCGCCGCTTCTGAAGTTGAAATGAAAGAGAAAAAGGACCGCTTCGAAGATGCGCTGCACGCAACCCGCGCAGCCATTGAAGAGGGGATCATTCCTGGTGGCGGTGTGGCTTACCTGCGCGCCCAAAAGGAAATCGAAAATATGAAAGGTGCCAACGAAGATGAAACCACCGGAATCGGCATCGTAAGGCGCGCACTGGAAGAGCCTCTGCGTCAGATTGTTGAGAATGCAGGCCTCGAAGGTTCAGTTGTTGTCCAGAGGGTAAAAGAAGGGAAGGATGACTTTGGCTTCAATGCACGCACCGATGAATATGAAAATCTCTTTCAGGCAGGTGTTATCGATCCTACCAAGGTAGCCAGGGTAGCGCTTGAAAATGCAGCTTCTATCGCAAGCATGCTTCTGACTACTGAATGTGTTCTGGCCACCCATAAAGAAGAAAAACCTGCCATGCCCCCGATGAATCCTGGCATGGGTGGAATGGGTGATATGTACTAACCGTTTGCAACATTTTAAAAAAAGCCCTGAGTAATCGGGGCTTTTTTATGTGTGCCGTGCACACTT
>CAISJJ010000153.1 GCA_903885595.1 uncultured Bacteroidales bacterium | reverse complement strand
TACGGTTTATTATGATCTTAAAAGTTTAACATCACGGCCAGAGAAAGAAAAGACCAGTTCCGACAAAATAATCAGCCGGATCCTTTATCCCTATCAGGAGGAGATGAAAACATACGGGATCAAACATCAGGTAAAATTCAAACAATTCTATCCCCGGGGACTTCAATCCGGCGATTTCGTTGGTGAACAGGAATTTAATAACTGGGGCTTTATTGAACCTTTCTATATAACCTCCAGGATATGGGTTTTAAAAGCAAAACCCGATTCCATGGCATTGATCAGCTATTTTGATTCCATAAGAGATTCGAATCTCGCACGGATTAACCATAATCCTGAGCAAGTTAAGCAGCCAGAGGTTTTCTACCGTCCATGGGATCGGGATTATATAACACCATACCGGAAGCCTGTCTTAAAGGACATGGATGCTTTTGTGACAGGTTTGATGAAAGATTTGACGAAGTATTCACCCTGTCTTGGGGCGCAGCGGATCAGGCTTGAACTGTATGATATACCCATCTTGGCGGCGTTTTATGCCGAAATGTATGTCCATTACGTGGATTCCATTTACCATATCCTGAAAGATAGTCTGAATATTAAACCGGGCGAATCGGAACGGTTCATCCAGGAGGCATCATCCATCATTCCGGTCAGGTTTAAATACGCATCGAATTCTCTGTTATGGGAAGGAATATGTAAAAACAAATTTGATTGTGATAATACAGCCTATCTTGTTTATGACATAGGCATCAAACTGGGCATGGAGGTTTCTGTTGTGCTGCTCCGTTTTCATGCCATCGCACTGGTAGGGGAATATGGTTATGAAACAACGGGCACATCCTATTTCAATAAGAAGGATCTGGGAAAAGAATATGATGATGTCTTTCTGATTTCATCAAACCGCGACAGTATTAATGCGCTTGTTGCTATTTATGAACTCAGCAATTTTCTGAAGGTAAACGGTGAATATGATAAAGCCATGATCCTTGTCAGGAAAGGGCTGAAATATTTTCCCGATGATCCAACGCTGCTGCAAACCATGGGCGATGTATTTAATTTATTGGAGGATTACGCCAATGCTTTCAACTGTTACTACCGCGCGAACCAAAAGTTGCCCAACGACCTGTATATCGCACTGAATCTGAACACAACAAGATATCGGTTAATGTCGGCAGGTAAAAATGATCTCGTTCTGGCCATCATCAAAAAATATAAATGAAGGAGAAAATTATCCGAGTCCCACAGAGAGAAGTTTCATCAACCGCATCAGCGAAAATATTGAGTATCATCATACTCTTTATTCTGATCCCATGCATCAAGATATTTTCTCAGAAAATCCTGTGCGACAACCTGCTGTTTGAGTCCGGGGCATCAATCCTGACAATACAAATGAAGAACCAGGTTGATCAGTTGCTTGAGAAAACTATGAGCATCAGGCGGGGACGCATCGGGATTACGGTTTGGCAGAATGATGATCCTCAATCCATATCCAGGACCACTCTGGCAGAAATCCGGATGCGCAATTTATTTTCGTACCTGATTGCAAAGAACTGTGGTAATCTGGTGCGCGAAATCAGGATAAAACCGATAAAATCAGATTCGCTCTTGAGTACCGATAGTCTGCGACAGGATAATCTGATCGAATTTTGCATCCTCGAGCGATTTCCCGATGACAACGACATTGAAAATGATACCATTTGGGAAATAATACGGCAGGTGATCCCGCTAACAGTGATCAGAGAACCCGATACCATTATCCGGGGGGCCAATGGTACTCTTGTCAGATTCCAGGGTAGATCATGTGGGACTTATAAACTGTCGGATTTCCGCTACGAAATCGATGAAATGTTTAACAATGATGCCATTGGCATCAACAACATGAGCACGATGACATTAGCAGGGGCGCTGATCGCCTCCTTCAAGGCAGTCAGGATTTGGGCCATCCCGCTGAACCCTGAAATACCGGTACCTGCTTCATTACAGGTGCGGGCAACCCTACTGATCCCTGTTGATTCTGCAATGGATAACACAGAACCCCGGAACATGTTTGCATTCCGTCCCGGAAAAGGAAGTAAACCCTTCGTTACCTGGAGTAAATCGGGCGACAGCCTGCGCGTTGAATCGTATGGCGGCAGGAGATATTTTATGTTACAAACCGATGCAATGGGTTATCTCGCAATTGGGAAATTGAATCAATCTCGCACAACATTTTATGTGCAAATCC
>CAISJJ010000152.1 GCA_903885595.1 uncultured Bacteroidales bacterium | reverse complement strand
TATTTGTACGCCATTCTTTAACAGTACTATTCTTAAATTGGTTGTCACATCACTGGCCCATGTGATGGCATTTGTAGTCCCGGCTGTCCAGGTTTCACCGCCGTTGGGTGAAGTTACAGAAATCGTTGCACCGATAGCAACGTTAAATCCGGACAGGCATACGAAAAACAACAATGCTGCCAGAAAGAACTTGGTACTTGGTAATGTTTTCATACTTCTTCAGTTTAGTTGTGAAATGGTAGATTGATTGATAATGTTGGTGATGTTGTGTAGGTAAACTTCGAGTTATTTAATATTTGCGGAACCTCTTTCTTGCTGACCTTCGATGATGGTGTTAAATTCATCCTGTGTCAGATACTGGGGCGTATATTTATCATCCATGGATACTATATTGTTATTGAAAGCACGCATATGGTTTCGTGAGGCACGCATCAGGCTATTGAACACCAATATGATGTCCTGATTGTCGATTGAGTTCAGATAATTCTTCAGATCGAATATGTCAAGGTCTTCGATGGTAGCTCCGGCGATTAATCCATCAAGCAACGACATGGCGCCATTTTCAACCAGCTTATTATAAAGGAATTGCAACCTTGGATTTGTAAATTTACCGGTTTCATGATTTGCGGCGGGATCTTCAATCTTGTATTTCTCCAATAGAGATTGAATGAGATCTGTATGCCTTGATTCACTATAGCTTATATTACTGAATATAGGTTTAGCGTATAGTTTTGAAAGGGTTGTGTAAACATCACAAGCCAGATATTCTTCCTCACGCATGTAAATCAGAGCCTGCCGTTCCCCGAATGAAAGGGCTTCGGATGGCAGAGAATCGATGCGACAATGTCTGCTGGGTAATGTATCGGTGAAGAAATTAGCGAATGTCAACTCATTGATTTTAATATGTTTAACAGGAAAGGATGAAATTATCTGTTTGTTTTCTCCCCTCATGGCTGGAATCAGAAAGGCCATTCCCAATAAAATCAACATCCCTTTTCTGATAGTAAGCGTAGTTTTCATAAATTTTCAATTTCTCAGGGTCTCAAAACAAAATGCACTCATCGACAACAAAAATACATCCATAAACAGGCCAAGCTATTACGATATTTTGTTTATATTGTACAACATTTTAATATTCATTTGAGATTAACATTGGATAAATAGATCAGATTGGCCAGATATTTACAACAACGTTTTTTGCCTGACTGCATTGGAAGCCATCATAAAAGGGAAACCGACCGCATCTTCAGCAATATGCCCGTTTTAACTCCTTTAATCGCTGTAGCAGGAAATCAAATGGATTGGGTAAATGGGGAAATTCAGGTTTAGGCAATCCTGATTGGGGATTTTACCAACCAGGTAAACCCGCAAGGAAAAGTTTAAACAGCGCCACCGGTCTGCTTCGAAAATATCAATTTTAGCGCAGTTAAAAGAAGAAAAACTCCGAAAATCTTCTTCATCAGATTTTCAGAAATATTTAACGCTATCTTTGAACCATAGTAGCCTCCGATCATGAAGGAGACAGCAATTATAACGGCATACCAAATATCGACCTGTCCTGCCTTGTAATAATTATAGGCTGCAAAAAGTCCGATTGGTGGGAGCATCACAGCAAGACTCGTTCCCTGCGCGGTATGTTGATCAACACTTAGAAAATAGACGAGCGCCGGGATCATGATTATCGCGCCTCCAACACCGAACATTCCGCTGAAAATGCCTGCCATCAGGCCAATAGCAATTAAAATAAATACCGTAGTTGTGTCCATGGTTTATTATTTGTTTGAACATCCCGGGTTTTCAACTCTGTTTGAAAAACGAAAAAGATATTATTCAAAATTACACAAAAATAAAACCCGGTGGCATCCACCGGGTCAAACAGGTCAATTAAAGACACTCACTACACTGCAATATTCTTGTTGTTTAAATAATCTGCGATAATTTTGGCCATTTTATAATTGATCCTTCTGCATCGGATTTTAAAAATATTAGTGGTATTTAAGCGATTTATTAAAGATATTTCTTACTTTTGCACCGGTTGAGCAAAATGTCTCATACCTTTTTGAATTACGCGCTATACGATGGAAATTAAAGAAATAAACAACAGATACAGTGAACTTGCCGAATCGGAATGCTGTCTTTCATGCGGTGGTGCGATCAATTATGCTGAACCCGCAACCGGAGAAGTATGTGTTGACCTGGGAAGCGGCCGGGGAACAGATGTATTGCGTATGGCTGAATTGGTTGGTGAAACCGGTTTTGTGTACGGGATTGACATTTCGGACGGAATGCTGGGGAAAGCGCGCCGTAACGCAGAAAAATTCGGTGTAACCAATGTCAGTTATGTAAACTGTGAACTTGAAAAACTCGACCTCCCCGATAAATTGGCAGATCTGGTAATCTCCAATTGTACGCTGAACCATGCTGCCGACAAACAGGCTGTTTGGAATGAGATATACCGAATTCTGAAGAAAGGCGGCAGGTTTGTGATCAGCGATATTTATGCGATCAGGGAGATTGCCGACGAATACAGAAATGATCCGGTGGCTGTGGCAGAATGCTGGGCTGGATCAGTGACGCGTACCGAATATATGCAGCAACTGGAAAAAGCGGGTTTTACCACTGTTGAAATTATCGAAGAATCAGCTCCCTATGCCAAAGGGCATGCCGAAGTGGCCAGTTTTACCATTGCCGGAAAAAAGGATACCTGCAATTGCCAGCATTAACCGTAAGCAATTGTTCCCAAAAAAATGAATCAAGTAAAATAAATATATACACTAAAAATTGAAACTATGAAAAGCCTCGTTAAAAAAAAGGTTAAAGTTGAGAAAGTAAACACGAAAAAAGTAGCGCAATGCTGCGCAAAAACGTCAAAGACCATTGTGGGGTGCCACGATTAAGATTTGACCTGTAATGATCTACTCCAGACACAATATTTTTTCCAGGATCAGCGGATCAGATAACTTTTTTATAGTTAACCTGCTCAGTGGCAGCGCTGATATTTTAAATCCAGCCGAAGGAAAAATGCTCCATGATTTTCTTGGTGGAAAGGAGCTTGCGACAGCGTTTCATCAGAATCTGAAAGAACAGGGCTACCTGGTGGATGAGAAGGAGGAAGAGCGGCTTTACCGTAGCAGGTATCTCGATTTTCTTGATACCCGGGATGAAGATGAGGTTCAATTGTTTTTTGTCCCGAACTACAGCTGCAATTTCGCCTGCACCTATTGCTATCAGGATGAGTACACCAACACGAAACAGGAACTATCCACTGAATTGATTGATGCCTTCTTCCGCTATATAAGTCGTGAATTTGCCGGACGTAAAAAGTATCTGACCGTATTCGGGGGTGAGCCATTGCTTAACACACCGAAACAAAAAGGGCTTATTGTCTACATGTTGAAACTGGCTAATGAAGCGAACCTGGAAGTTTGCTTTGTGACAAATGGTTATTCGCTGGTTGAATTTGTTGGCATTCTGAAATTAGCGCACATCCGGGAAATTCAGGTTACACTCGATGGGATTGGCAGCGTGCATGATGCCCGTCGTTTTCTGAAAGGCGGAGGAGCTACCTTTGAAAAAATCGTGAGAGGTATTGACGCCTGTCTGGAGTCCGCTTTACCGGTAAACCTGCGCATGGTCGTTGATAAAGATAACATAGATGGTCTGCCTGAGATGGCGCGGTTTGCGATCGATAAAGGCTGGACCGCGAATGTGCTTTTTAAAACCCAGCTGGGCCGGAATTACGAACTGCACCATTGCCAGGCAACTTCAGAAAAGCTGTTTAGCCGGATTTCTCTTTATGAAACTATTTACAACCAGGTCAGGGAACATCCGTATATCCTGGAATTTTATAAGCCGGCATATTCTATCTCTAAATTCCTGGCCGAAAACGGCAGCCTTCCCGATCCGTTATTCGATGCTTGCCCGGCCTGCAAAACAGAATGGGCCTTCGATTATACAGGGCAAATTTATTCATGTACGGCCACGGTTGGGAAACCGGGCGAATCGTTGGGAACCTTTTACCCTGACGTTTCACGCCGGGATGAATTGATTAGTGAATGGGAAAACCGCGACGTCACCGCTATCGCTGAGTGCAGCGCCTGCAACATGCAACTGGCATGCGGCGGCGGATGCGGATCTGTAGCCAAAAACCGCACAGGCAGTGTATGCTCATCCGATTGCCGCCCGGTAAAAGAATTGCTGGAATTGGGTTTTTCAGCCTACTTCGAACAGGAACAAAAATAAACTGTCAAGTTACTAAGACGCTACATCGCAAAGCAATTAATACCAGCATCTCCACGACATAGCGGAAAAAAATAACTTGCCGAAACGCATTTAAATTACGTTATCAAAAATAAAAATGAAAGAAATCACATCATCCGAATTCGAAAAAGAAGTTCTTGCCGGTGGCAAAGTTGTACTTGATTTTTATTCAACAGAATGCCCTCCATGCGAGGCTTTGGCACCCAAGTTTGAAGGACTGGCCGCGCTTTATGGTAAAGACATCAAGTTTGTTAAAATGTTCCGGCAGCAAAATAAGCCTTTGGCCGAGCGTCTGGGAGTGAGATCCTCCCCAACCCTGTTATTTTTCGACAATGGAGTCCAGTCTTCTGCGACCCTTACCGGGGGCATCAAGCGGAGCGACATTATCCATCAGCTCGACAATATGTTACCCATGGCAAGGGTTCAGGAAATCAAGAAAACAATTGAGCCAACCGTTTCTGAATTCGATGTTCTCATCCTTGGAGCAGGTCCGGGTGGTTTGACAGCTGGATTATATCTCTGCCAGTCGAAAGTGAATACTGTTCTGATTGATATTGCACTCCCGGGTGGCCAGGTTTCGACAACACACGAAGTTTCAAACTATCCCGGATTTATTGATCCTCAGCCCGGTTATTTGCTGTCGCATAACATGTCGGAGCAAACCAAACTTTGTGGTACAATTTACAAGGTAGCAGTTGATGTTACGAAAATAGATCTCGAAAAGAAAGAGGTCGTGATCGATGAGTTCGAAACAGTTAAGGCAAAAAAAATAATCATTGCCACTGGTACTTCTCCCAACCTGATGGGCATACCCGGGGAGAAAGAAATGAAAGGTAAGGGTATTTCCTATTGTGCAACATGCGATGCCAAATATTACGGAGATAAGGAAGTGGTTGTGATCGGCGGCGGAAACTCAGCGGTGGAAGAGGCAGAATTCATCAGCCGGTTTGCCAGTAAAATCACCATGATTCATCAATTTGATGCGTTGACTGCCAACAAGCAGGCGCAGGAAAAATTGTTTGCAAATCCAAAAATCAGCGTCCTTTTTTCGCATGAGCCAAGATCATTTGTCCGTGACGGAGATAAATTGATCACTGAAGTTGAAGATTTAAAAACCAAAACTGTGTCCAGACTGGTCAGTGACGGGGTGTTCGTTTTTATTGGTATGAAGCCTAATATCGATCTTTTCAGGGATAAACTGGAACTTGATAAATGGGGCTATATTAAGACGAATGAAGACATGCACACCAGTATGCCCGGCATCTACGCTGTGGGTGACGTAATCAGTAAAAAATACAGACAGATTACCACCGCTGTGGCCGATGGCACCATCGCTGCGATTGCAATTGCAAAAGAACTGAATTAACAAGGATAAAATGTCGCGATATGAACACAAACCAATTAATCATCGAGAAAGTAAGCCCTTTTAATGTACCCGTTACAGTTGAAAAGCTTATTGAAGCAGCAAATCAAAAAGAATGGCAGAACCCTGCTGTTCACAATCTTCAGCAATCGCTTGCAAAATCAGGCAAAGAGGTTCTTCCTGTCGTAGTTATTGAGATTTGTAAACCGGATTATTCAGGACGCATGCTCGGGCAAAATGACGGGCGCATTGTCTCAATTTTGATGCCTTACCGCATTTCGGTATACGAAAAAGCAGATGGTAAAACCTATGTTGCAGTTTTGGACCTGTCGGAAATGACAGCAGGTTTGCAACAAACTGCCGTTGAAGCTATCGGTGGCGCTTCTGATGAAGCATTCGGGATCGTTGAATCGGTCATCGGTCCTTTTTGAGAAAAGCAGAGGATATCTACCGGAACACAAACAGAGGGAATATAATTCTCTGCCAATAAAATAATGCGCTCGAAATATCACAAATGTTCATGATATCACTGATCGGGCAGTCGGAAAGAATTTCTTCCGGTAAAAACCACTATCTTTGGCTCATGAAACAGATCCCAAATTTTCTTGGCGTTGACGACTTCCCTGTAAAGTGGTAACTCAACTGTTTAGGAGTGACCAGACAGATCAGTTTGTAATTTAAGTCGATAGGAATCAAATAACAAAAAACAAATGGCAATGCAAAACAAAAAGCTTATTCACTCATTTGTTGTACTTATGAGTTTTTTAGTAATTCTAACCAGTGGCTGCAAAAAAAGTGAGGATCCGCCTCCATCAGGAGGGCAAACCGTCAATTTCGGTGCGTTGCTTGATCTTACCGTCTACAACCCGCAAAACGGACTTGCAACCCAGGCAGCCATTGGATTTGCCCTCGAAGACCTGAACCGTTATGCTGCCACAGCCGGCCGGGATATTAAATTCACTTGTTCCTTTGCCGATACACGCCTGGATACAACCGAGGCAAAAAATCAGCTGAAAAACATGATTGATAAAGGGATTACAATGTTTGTTGCAAGTCCCTATACCAGTGGTGAGCTCAAGGCTATCACACCTTTTGTAAATCAAAACCCGGTGGTGGTTATTAATTCGACCAGTACAGCCATTGGTCTGAACCATACAGGAAGCCATATATTCAGAATCATCACCGATGACAGCTTTCAGGCCAAAGCAATAATAAGAGCGGCGATAACAGAGGGGATAAAAGCAATAATTCCCATTGTAAGGAATGACGTTTGGGGCAATTCCCTGGCACAGTCCTTTAAATCAGGGTTTACTGCCGAAGGGGGATTCGTTTATGAAGGAGCGGCTTATAGTCCCTCAGAGACCGTCTTTACCGATCTGGCAAACACAGTCAAGTTGCAGGTAAATGAGGCCATTGCCAACTATGGCGCCTCGAAGGTTGCCGTTTTGGCATTGACCTATAGTGAAATCGCAGGGATTTTTACTGCGGCCGGGCAGTATGAATCACTGGGATCGGTGAAATGGTATGGCTGTGACGGGAATGCCCAATTGGATGAGCTAATTAAAGACAATGCCCATGCGGCCTTCGCTGTTAAAACAGGATTCATGGCTCCCATGATAGGTATCGGCAGCGCCTGGGTCACCCCTGCCTTCACTGAACAGCTTTCATTAAAAATTGCGTTACAAACTGGGGTTATCCCAAGTGTATTTGCGTTATCGGCTTACGATGCAGCATATATTATGGGCCTGGCCTTTCTTGAAGTTGGAAGTAACGATATGTCTAAAATAACATCCATGATCCCGCTGATATGCAACAATTATGCGCAAATGGGTATATTTCGCAGACTAAATGCTGACAACGATCTGGAAAAGGCTGACTATGTTTTTTGGAAAGTGCTTCACAACCAGAATGGATATTACTGGGACAAGTTTGCCACGTACTGGTGCGACTCAAATAATTTCGATTACCGATGGCCGCAATAACACAGATTGCCGTTGAGGTTCACAAGGTCATTCAAAGATCAGTATGGATGGGAATTTCTCAGGATAGGCCTGCCGGAGCAATGCATACCCAATTCCCGAAATTCCCTGGAAGAATCCAGGATTGATTATATCTTCACCCGAGCCGAATAACAAGTTATAATTCCCGCTTTTTTCGGCAGACTGAAGAACCTTGCTTGTTTTTTTGCCCGACTCGATTATTAAATCGCGATCGCCTGTTTTGATGGCAAAGTATAAAAGTATGTCGGCGAGTCCCA
Source organism: uncultured Bacteroidales bacterium (assembly GCA_903885595.1). GTDB lineage: Bacteria > Bacteroidota > Bacteroidia > Bacteroidales > FEN-979 > CAIVAT01. Next base: position 17,757 of record CAISJJ010000152.1, on the reverse strand, counting down.
TGTTCCCGCAACACAAATGATCCCTGGTTATCATGTTCTTGTATGATTCACGCGTTGCACGGATGGCATTCCTGATATCAGTTTCAACCGTCTGATTGTCTGATATATGCTGCGTGGCCAATCGGGAGAGACCTATCCCCGGGGCTCCATGGCACCAGCTCAACATGTATGAGGGGCTTGTGCCCGGCTGATCATTATATTCCCTGATATCCTGCCAGTTATTCCGATCCGGCGAAAACAGTGTATTCTCGTATCTGATTGCCCGTTCGGCCGTTTCGCGATAATTGGCTATTCCCGTGCATTCAAACAATTTCAAAAGAGCAAAGGCAATACCTGCCTGGCCATGTGAAAATCCGGCAAGCATTTTATCGCCGATGCTATTCCAACCGCAGGTTCCATCTTTATTTTCATGAAGATTCATCAGCAGGCGCTCACCGCAAAGATTGGCCTTTTCCAGGGCTTCCCGGTAGCCTGTTTGTTTATACAGAGCCAACATCCCAACGATGCATCCTGCACTGCCCGCATTGATATCATTGTATCTGTCCTTTTGGATCGCCAAGGGAGAGATCAAATTACAGATCGATTTTGCATCCTCCATGAATAAAGGATCATGGAGGAATCCGGATAATTTAACCAATGTATATATTGCAGAGGCCATTCCTGCAGTAATTCCGATCATTCCGCCCGATCCAATCATTCCGTATTGCTTGAGTTGGATAAATCGCTGCCGAAGGGAACATATCGTCGATTCATTTAAACTTCGAAACACCGGATCATCCTTTACTGTTGAAAGAGCAGATAAGAATAGGGCAACCCCCTGAAGACCATCATAAAGATTAAATGACATTGGATGTAAATGGAACCGCTCCGTTCCGGGAATAATCCCTGCCGTGATCCATGTGCAACTCCCGTCCTTTGAAAAGATGGCTTCAGCTTGCAGGGTCTCCGCAATTTTTGTTGCAGCCTTCAGGAGCATTTCCCTTGATGCCGGTTGGCTTTTCGGATTGAGGGGAATCTGATTTTCTTCCTGAATTTTGATCTGATTGTGCTGTAAATCTCTGAAAAGCAAAGCGGCCCGAATAAATTTCAACTGCTGCTTAAGATCATTTTCATCCATTTCTGTAACCATGCTCACAACCTGGTCAAAGGCAGCTTTGCACATAAAATCAGGATGAACTGTTCCATAAGGATCTTTAAGACTGGTGAGGCCGGATTCGGCCCAGAAAATAGGAATATCAGTATCTTCCATTTGTCTTATTTCCGATTTAAAAAGAGTCCAGAAGTCAGCAGATTCCGGATTGTGCAGAAACGGACGGCATAGCAGCTCTTTCTGTATGCTCCTGCTCATACCGCTTCGCATATATTTCGGATTCATCAGGCTTTTCATGATCATACCATAAACATTGGTCGATCGGAAAATAAACCGAAGATCTTTTCCTTCAAACAGATGAACGGGAATTTGCGCCCGATGTTCGACCAACAACCGGTAGAGTACCGTAAACCCTGATACGATCGCCTCTATGTGGTTTGCAGGTAACTGTTTTTGACCTTGAAAGACCGGGATATTGTGTTGTTCCTGAAAGACGACCTGCGCATATGACATCCTCATCCGATCGCTGTTGATATCATGCCACCGGATCCGCTGATAAGGAGATACAACATGATCATACCCGCCAATGCCACTGATATCGAAGACAAATCCATCAATACCGAGTTTCCAGGATGGTAAAAGACCTGTACGAAAAACCGAAAACCCAAATTGTGAAATTGCAAGGGAATTCGCACTGTCTTCAAATTTGGGATCCATCATTTTCCCTTCAGGATGCATAACTGATTCAAGATCGATTAGCATTGGGTGAGATCCGGCAGAAATGAGGTTTTCCATGTGGCAATCATTTCCATTTAGCATGTAAATAATTCCGATGAGCGCTCCAATACGCATGTAAAAATCCGATACATCCTGCCCTGATGTACAATCTGAAGCTTCAATAAAGGCAACCCACCCATACGACCCTTTAGCTATAACATCGAGGGGTTTCATAGGTGGAGCCAGTCCTTTTATGTTTAACCAGCGTATTAATTCCGACCAAGCCTGCTCCAGTTCCAGGTTTTTTGGTTTGTATATCAGTTTAAGTCCCGATTCAAAATTCAGGAAAATCACACCCTGGCCGTGATTGTGTGAGTCGGAGATCCCACCCTGATATTTTGTCAGTTTGCCGGTTGTAATGTCCCGGCCAAAATGAGTTGTGATTTCGGCAAGGTCGTCCGACAAGCGATGAATGAAAAGAGCGCTGTTGCCGATCCAGTTGTTTATCAGTATGGTTATGATTTTGGCCAATACACTGTATTCAGCGAAGAAATCCTGCCAGCCATCTTCAGTAATCCGGCTGACAAATTGTTCATAGAGAACTTTATCCGGTCCTTCATCAGGCAGGGTCTCTTTAATAATCCGTAAAAATGAAGATTGACGTGAACTTTGAAAAACCCGGAACTCCAGAAAAAAAGTCTGAGAAGTATAAAATTCAAGCATACCCGCCAATTGCAGGTTCAGCATCCGTTTTGCCTCCGGTGAGAAAAGGCTTGCATTCCTGCCCCCCGCTAACTGCTCAAGTTTTTTCAATGCATAAACAACCAGTGGTGTATGGAGATGGAGAAATGGTGTTTTTTTTTCTTGTTCATCCCCGAAAAGTCTTATCAAATCAATATTGAGATCACCAGGATCATAAGACCGGAGAAATTCCATCATTTCCCTGAAGGAAGTTACCCACGCAGGTAGTTGATCGCGATCGCTGAAAGAAACGGTGCCGGCCAGTGTTCTAAGGTCATCGATAGAGAGCCTGTCAATTTTCAGCCGGGTTTCAAACATTAACGGATCATGCGCGGCGACAACTTTGCGCCATTCAGCCATGAATTTTTCTAATTCCCCCTCTTTTGCAGGATGAAATTCAAACCGGTGCGGTTCATCGATCTTCTCATGCAGGGTGATGGCCTTTGAGGCCACATTGTGCCAGTAGTTTTCGGGTAGTTCAGGTCTCATACACAGTATGTTGGATGGCCGCTTCTTTTTGTGGATTGATCATGGTTCCGAAATATCCCTTGCATTCCAGCGGCATTCCGGGTTTATAGGCTATTTTAAGATGATTGATGCCGCTAATATAGTTTACAGGAAGGAGGTATGAAACTTTTTTTTTGCTTGAATAACTGCCTAGTCCCTCCCTTTTACCCCGGAGCAGGAGATTTTCAGCCTCGAGAAAGTCTAAAATTTCATGCCACCTTGGATCCCAAATCGGTTGGCTCATATCACTGAGATACATTTCTGTTCCAAAAAAGGGAAGAACCGTTTCCCCAATGTGAAGATTAAAGGCAGTGTGATCGAATTTTACAGCATATCTTTCGATTATCCTGTGTATGGCATCAATCTCTCCCGGCCACCGGATATCCTTTAAATATTCAAATATTGAATCATCCCGAAACCCGTTAAGAATGAGGCGGACCGCTTCGGTTTTCCGGGGAATCATAAACCCTACCTGGTAAATATTGGCATACTTAGGCAGCGCTTCAGTGCATCGTTTCAGATTTTTACCCAATCCGGCAGGAAATTTTATCCTGAAAAGAAACCCGTAAATTTCATTCAATACTTCAAGCATTGATACCCACTGCGCCTTCCTTGATTCGGTATTCCCATTGATTTTGAAAAATATATTCGGGATCGGATTGAATGATGATTCCAAACAGTCAAACTCGAGCCAGAATAATTCAAGCCGTTTATTGAGTAGCGAAGAAGGCTCCATCCATGCCGCAAAAAGTTTTGAAATTCCTTGCCAGAATGGGTTATTTAACAAAACCGGTGATAGCCTGGCGACCTCACTTTTACCGGCAATAATGCCTGATCCGTCGCGCTCTTTCCTGATCTGCAGGAAAAAATCGCAGGTGGCCTCCGGATTTCCAAGACGAGTTTCGAAACCGAAATCCGAAGCCGCATCAAATGGGAACAATGAACAAAGGTCTCCGATGGCCTGAGCATGAACAGGAGCAAGCAACGCGGTTGAAAGACCGGGCGCAATGGCTGTAAAGTGATTTTTGAAGGTATATTGCATCCTGAATTCAGTTTTTATTGGTTTTGGAAATAAATCCCTGGTGTGCGATTCAAATGTAATAACTTATTTTTTAGCTTTGTGTTAATTTTAATTCTCTTAAAAATGCTTAACCGCCAGATTTTCAGAAAAACCTCTCTTGAAAAAATGACTTCTCCGGAGGACCTGGATGAATTGCTCCAGGTCAATTCTATTAAGACCTGGTTATTGTTTTCGGGTATCTGTGCAGTTCTGGCTATAATGCTTGCCTGGGGATTCCTAGGTTCCATCTCCCAGAATGTCAAGGGATTCGGCATCATAAAAACGCAGGATCTCTGGCGGGAAATTTTAGCAGACTGTTCGGGCCAGGTAGATTCAATTTTCTGTAATACCGGCGACGAATTTGTGGCAGGCCAGAAACTTGTCAAACTTTTCGATCTTGAAAAGAAAGATTATATCACTATAAATGCCATGGTTCCCGGCAAAGTGATCGCAGTAAACGTTAGAGAAGGGACCTATGTTTCAATGGGAACCCCTGTAATTAATATTATGCGCTTCAATAGCCATGAGAAGAAGAAAGCAGAAGTGGTGTTTTTTGTTGCCGAAAGGGATGTGGCAAAACTGAAAAAGGGTATGTTTTGCAACCTGGCAATAGATAAAGAAGGTATACCGCCTGAATTTAAAATTGCAGCCATTAATTTCATCTCTGATCATTCCGTGTCAAAAAATACCATATTAAAATTTTTTCATGATGAAGAAATGGAGAAAACCATTCAAAAAAGTGATTTTTATGAAGTAAGGGCCTCCATGATGATTGATTCTGTTACAACACCGAACAAGGATCAATTTGATCTGAGTAAATTAAACTGGCTTGTTGCCAGGGTAACCATCACTGTCGACAGAAGAAGCCCGATATCATACCTTTTCAAATAATCCTGTTCATTCCAGTAACCATAAATGAATCTGAATCCAATTCGCATCATACTGAACATCAAAAAGAAGATTTCTGGCAAGGGCCGTATTAAAACCCCGACGGTTCTGCAGATGGAGGCCATGGAATGCGGAGCAGCATCCCTGGGGATTGTTTTGGCATATTTTGGCAAATATGTACCACTCGAAAAATTGCGGGTCGATTGTGGTGTTTCACGTAACGGCAGTACTGCAAACAATCTGACAAAAGCCGCGCGAAATTATGGGTTGGCGGTAAAGGCCTATAAAAAGGAACCTTCTCAACTGAGATCACTCTCTGTTCCAATGATCGTGTTCTGGAATTTTTACCATTTTCTTGTCGTCGAAGGTTTCGGAAAAAACAAAGTTTACCTCAACGATCCCGCAACAGGACCGCGCGTAGTGGATGAAAAAACCTTTGACGACTCTTTTACAGGGGTCGTCATGACTTTGCAGCCCGGTCCCGGCTTTGAACCCGGAGGCGAAAAGCCCAGGTTTTTTCCCATCCTGCTGAAATGGTTAAAGGGTTATCAAAGCAGTCTTCTGTTTCTTTTCCTTGTAGGACTAGTCCTGATTATCCCTGGCCTGGCCATTCCGGTCTTTTCCAAAATATTTGTTGATCAGATCCTGATAAGGAACACGGAATCGTGGATCATCCCGCTATTGGTGGGGTTAACGCTTACGGCAGTGTTACGTGCCCTGCTATCATGGATCCAGCAGCACAGCCTGATCCGTTTTGAAATGAGCATCTCCCTGAAGAACGCTTCGAAATTTCTGTGGCATGTTCTTCACCTGCCTATGTCTTTTCACACCCAACGACCTGCAGGCGATATTACCATGCGGGTGAATATTAACGACCAGGTTGCTGCATTGCTCACCGGCCAGCTGGGCAACACATTGCTGAATATCCTGGTGATTGTTTTCTATGCTGCTTTGATGTTTTATTACAGCATCCCGCTTGCTTTCATTGCAATTGCCATATCGTTGATGAACATCCTGGCTCTCAGGTTCATTTCGCGAAAGCGTGTCGATTCAAATCAGAAACTCCTGCAGGATAATGGCAAATTGTTTGGACTTTCATCAGCAGGTTTGCAAATGATAGAATCATTAAAAGCCACGGCATCCGAATCGGATTTTTTTTCCAAGTGGGCCGGTTACCAGGCCAAATTGCTAAGCATCCAGCAGAAACTGGGCATTCTTACCCAGTCATTGATGGTTATCCCTGTGTTTCTGACCTTGATGAGTACCCTGATTATCCTTTTCCTGGGATCTGGATATATCATCGACGGAATAATGACCGTGGGCACTTTTGTTGCATTTCAGTCGGTGATGGCAAGTTTCAATCAACCTATCGTTTCACTTGTAAACCTGGGCAGCTCCCTGCAAGATGTTCAGGGGGGACTTAAAAGGATCGAAGATATTTACAATTACCCTGCCACAGCTCCGGATATGGCTTCTGGTGAACCGGTCTCAGTAAATAAAATCGTGAAGCTTAAAGGATATGTTGAACTGAAGAATGTCTCTTTTGGATACAGCCGGTTGGAATCACCGCTGATCACAAACTTTTCGCTCGATCTGAAACCGGGATCCCGGGTAGCCATTGTTGGCAGAACCGGTTGTGGAAAATCGACACTCGCCAACCTGATCAGCGGCCTGTACGATCCATGGGAAGGCGAAATCCTGCTCGATGGCAAACGCAGGGAGGAATTACCCAATGCTACTTTGAATAACTCCATATCCATGGTTGATCAAAACCTTTTCCTCTTTGAAGGTACTGTCAAGGACAATATCTCCTTCTGGGATCAAACCATTGCAAACAAGGAAATCATCCAGGCAGCCAAAGAAGCATGCATACACGAAGATATTGCAGCACGTCCGGGAGCTTATGAAAGTCATGTAGAGGAAAACGGTAAAAATTTCAGCGGAGGGCAGCGCCAACGACTTGAGATTGCCAGGGCATTTGCAGCCAAACCCTCCATCCTGATCCTCGACGAAGCCACCAGTGCGCTCGATGCAAAGACCGAACAAATGATCGACCTGAACATCCGGAAAACGGGCTGTACGTGCCTTATTATTGCCCACAGGTTAAGTACCATCCGCGATTGCGATGAAATCATTGTGATGAACCTTGGACGTATTGTTCAAAGAGGAACACATCAGGAATTAATGAGTATGAACGGGTTATATAAAGAACTCATAAAAGATAAATAAATGAACCACAACCACTTTGCGGAAGCAATGCGTAAACTGGGCGACCCTGCAAAATCCGGGGCAAATCAGTATTTCGTGATGACTCAGCCTCAAAGTGTATGGTTTGTTGCCCGTGGTCACGTAGATGTCTTTTCTGTACAAGTCGAAAATGACCAACCCGCTGGGTCCAGGTTCTTTTTATTCACAGCCAGCCAGGGAGAGCTTCTTTTTGGAATGAAGAGCATCCAATTTGGGAATGAACATGGACTGCTTGCCGTTCCGTCTGTTAACGCTGAAATAATCGTTACAGGCATCGACGAGGTTAAAGACATGATGAGGCAATCAGCGTATTTCGATATGCTGGTGTCGTTATTTGATACCTGGATTGAACATTTGTCCTTCGGAATTTCTAAAGATTTAAGTCCCCGTACCGACCTGTTGATTGAAAATTCTGCTGCCTTCAACCTGGCTGACAATACGAAATTCCGTTCAAGGAAAGATATCTTCTGGATCGATTTTATTTCGGGAAATGCCCTGTTCCTGGGAATGAAGGAGATCAAGGAACCCGGTGAAAGCGGCAAATTCCCTCTCTCCCACGATTCATGGCTCCAAACTACTGAACCATCAAATATCAAATCCTTTACAACTGAGGAGATTATTCTTCAGGATGATTTTTGGAAGAACCTGGAAAATTTCTATGAAATCATCTTCTTCTGCGACTTTCTAAATACCCGCCTGATTACTGTTGACGAGTTCAACCGCCTGAAAGAAAAGGCTGTTCATAATGCAAGGGTCAGGACCAACGCCCTTTTCAAGATTGCCGCCGTTATCAATGACAACCTCCGGAAAAGAAATAACGAAATCGGGCAGGATCCATTACTAACGGCATGTAAGTTTGTTGCCGATTATTCGGGGATTTCCATTGTTCCGCCGCCAAAACCCAAAGATGAGGATGTTGCCCCGCTAACCTTTAATGAGATCACCAGGGCCTCGCGGTTCAGGACCAGAAAAGTGAAACTGGATGGAAAATGGTGGGATCATGACAATGGTGCGTTGTTGGGGTTCACCAAAGATAAAGGCTTTCCTGTTGCCCTGGTACCAAAATCGTCCGGAAAATATGAGTATATCAGTGCGGGCGAGCAAATCAGGGGGCCTGTTACTGCGGAATCAGCATCAAAATTAGCTCCGGAAGCCCACCAGTTTTACCGTCCTTTTCCTGATCATCCTATCAAGCTGTTCCATTTATTGAAATTTGGCTTCGGCAGTTGTGCCAGGGATATTATCCTGATGATTCTTGTTGGATTAACCGGAGGTTTACTTTCCGTACTCGTTCCCATCCTCACAGGGAACATTTTTGATGAGGTTATTCCCAAATCAGATTACCGCCAGCTGTATGTGTTTTCGCTGGTAATTTTTTGCAGCATCATTGCTATCACAATTTTTCAGCTGGTGCGCAGTTTCTCAATGATCAGGATTGAAACAAAGCTCGATTTCCTGCTTCAATCGGCTATCTGGGACCGGCTGCTAAACCTTCCACTACCGTTTTTCAGAAAATACCAGGCGGGTGAACTTGCTGCCAAAGCCAACAGCATTATGATGCTGCGAAAAATTCTTTCCGATTCCGTAATTTACAGTGTCCTGGGCTCAATCTTCCTGGTATTCAATTTTGTCCTCATGTTTTTCTATGATGCAGCTCTTGCATTCTATATTTTCGGATTAGCCATTTTATCCTGGCTTTTAATATACTTTATCGGCCGAAAGATCCAAAAACGGCAGCGCATTATTATTCAGCTATCAAACAAGATATTTGGCATGATGATACAGTTGTTGTCGAGTATCTCCAAAATCAGGATCGCAGGCGCCGAAGTACATGCTTTCGGTCAATGGGCCGAAAAATATGCTGTAAACAAACGCCAAACCTATGAAGTGAGAAAACTGTATCAGTGGTTTATGTTGCTGTCGGGTTTCTGGCCACTTCTGATCACCGTATTTGTTTTTGGCTTCATTGCCAGTCAGATTCCAAACACTTTGTCAACTGGTGAATTTATGGCATTCTACACTGCCATGACCGTATCTGTTGCATCGTTTCTACAACTGGGGATGGCTGGCATTTCTCTTTTCATGGCGATCCCTTTATTGGAGAGCATTCGTCCAATCCTGGAAACAGTACCTGAAAATGTTTCATTAAAAGCCGAAATACAGGATCTTAAAGGTGAAATTGAGGTGAGTAACGTGAGCTTCAGGTACCACCCCGACAGCCCATTGGCGCTTGACAATGTTTCAATGCAAATTCAACCCGGAGAATTTGTAGCGATTGTTGGCGCATCAGGTTCGGGAAAATCAACACTGTTGCGTTTGCTGCTTGGTTTTGAATCACCTGAGATTGGTTCTGTCTTTTATGACCGGCAGGATCTGGCATCATTCGACCCCGGCTCGGTGAGAAGACAGGCAGGAACGGTTCTTCAGCAAACCCAGCTGGCTCCCGGTAATATCCTGACCAATATAACAGGCGTGACCGATGCAACCTTTGAGGATGCCTGGGAAGCGGTCAGGAATGTTGGATTGGATGAAGACATCAAGCAGATGCCCATGGGAATGTACACCGTTATCACTGCAGGTCTGAGTACCATCTCAGGGGGCCAGCGACAGCGCATCATGATCGCCCGGGCCATTGTTAAAAAACCCAGATTCCTCTTTTTCGATGAAGCAACCAGTACCCTTGACAACAAAACCCAGAAAATAGTGAGTGAGAGTCTCCAGAAACTCCAGGCAACCCGCGTTGTGATTGCCCATCGTTTGACAACCGTAGAACATGCAGATAAAATTTATCTCATGGAACGTGGTAAGATCGTGGAATCGGGATCTTATGTCGAACTGATCAATAAAGGGGGGAAATTCAGTGATCTGGTGAAACGTCAGATGATTGAGTGAAACCCTGCAACGCGCTTATTACCTGATCACCCTCTGAATATCGATTCAAACTGGAATTTCATTATTGACCGAAATACCTGATACTGCTGAAAGCTTCAGGATTTTCCCGCCAGGTTGCTCTTGTGGCCATGCTGTTCAGAACCCCTACCCTCTTATTCTCCGCATCGTAGATAGTCGTTCCCTCGAATGAATTCGAATTGGTTTCATAGACATGCAGCGACACCGACATCTCTTTCTCAGGATTTTGCACAGAATGAATATCATTTACTGAAACATCTAATACATCGCCGCACTGGCCTTTGTTACTTGACAGAAATTCAAGCTTCGAACCGTCAAAAGTGTAGCGCTCTTCGATTACTGAACCTTTCAAAACCTTGACCCTTCCCCGGCTTCCACCATGATCGTGAAGTGCAGTCTTAGCTCCCGGGCCCCATAACATTAATATGACCAGGCAGTCTCCCTTGTAAACAGGAATCCTGTAGTATTCATCTTCAGTTAAAGGATCAGGTATTCCAGAAGGTACCATTCTACGAAAATCCTCCCAGGTCCCCTTATGAAATTTATTACAGATTTCTTCGAAATGTTCCGTTTTCATATTTTCACGATTAATCAAGCTTTTGATGCTTACTTTTTTGCCCCCGTTCTTCTGCCGGCTCAACATGTTTGAATTTCCATTTTTCAAATTTGTTGCAAAATTACAGATTAACACTGCCAATTTATTGTCCATCCATATGCAACATTGTAGGATGCACACTGAAAAATTTCATATTCAGACCAGGTTGCATTGTGTTTCATCTGTCAGGATTTTATAAAAGTATCATTTCTCAGCTCTCTGAACGCGGTATTGAGCTCCTCGTCGGTATTCATTACGATCGGCCCACGCCAGGCTACAGGTTCTCCTATTGGTTTACCGGCAATCAGGATGAACCTGGCTTGCGATGTTCCTGTTTTTACCAGGACTCTGTCTCCCTGACTGAACAGTACACCTTCGCCTGCGTGCAATGGCTCTTTTCTGTTCTCATCGAAACGGGCCGCTCCCTCATAAAGATAAACGAACACAGTATAGTCTGGAGCCACCGGAACCATAAGTTCTGCGTTGTCAGGCATCTCAACATCAAAATACTCAGGATCTGCAATGATATTTTCAACCGGGCCTCTGACTCCATGGAACGTCCCGGCTAAAACTTTCACCCTGGCTTTATTTTCGAGTTCAACAACCGGAATTTTATTTGCCGGTATATCCTGGTACCGGGGGGATATCATTTTTGATGCTGATGGCAGGTTTACCCAAAGCTGGAATCCATGCATCCTGCCTCCCTCGTATTTGGGCATTTCCTGGTGAATGATCCCGCTTCCGGCAGTCATCCATTGAATATCTCCCCGGCCTATCACACCCCGATTACCCATGCTGTCTTCATGTTCTACTTTCCCATCAAGCATATAGGTTACCGTTTCCATTCCACGGTGCGGATGCCAGGGAAAGCCTGACATAAAATCAGCTGGATTGTCGGAACCAAAAAAATCCAGCATCAGGAATGGGTCCAGCAATTCCTGTGTGTTGTGACCAAGAATCCTGGTTAGTTTTACTCCTGCCCCATCAGATGTAAGCTGTCCGATAATGATGCGGTCAATTTTTCTTATATTTTCCATAATATTGAATGATTGAGACTACTCCGAAAAACCTCAAAATTACACTTTTAATCATGAAACAAACGCTGTTTTATCCCGGGATGCGGAAATTGTTTGCCCCACTAAAAATAACAAAAGTTGTGTTTACTTCCTGGCCGTTACTGATCGTTAATCCCCACCTGTCATGAGCTTGTATTTCGCTAATTTGCTCCTGAACTGGCATTGGGCATCGATTAAGTTGTCTTTCGCTTGCTGGGCAACAGCCTGGGCTTCGAGCAAATCTGAGATGCTTATGATCCCTGCCTTGTAATTGTCCTGGCTGATACGGAGGTTCTCAGCGGCCTGTTCAACGGATATCTGAGAAACACCAACCTGGAAACGGGTTTCCTCTACCTCATTGGCTGCCTGGCGTATTTGCAGGACCAGCAATTCGGTATTCTCCTGCAGGGAGCTTTCGGCCTGCTCGAGTTCGATTTGCTGCTTTTTGATCTTGTGGCTTCCGGCCCACCAGTCGGTGATCGGGATGCTCAGGCTTATCATACCCAGCGCATTGTTGGTGGTTTTCTCCATTAAATCGTAGGTAAAACCTGCGCCTACAACTGAAAGCTGGGGTAAGTATTCGCCTGCCGCCAGTTTCTTTTGCACCTGCCTTACTTCTACTGCTTTGTTTAACAAATGGTATTCGTTTCGGTTTTTCGCAAGTTGTTCAGGGTCCTGAAAAATGATCGCTGTGCCCGCCTGATCCGGTGGTGCAGTGAAGACAAGTGAACTGTCGTAGGCCAGTCCAATATGCTGGCATAAGGCCCTCCTTGTGAGATCCACCCCATTTTTCAATTTCAGCATGTTTGTCTTGAGTTCGTTCTGTTTCAGCTGGACTTTAAGCACGTCATTCTGCTGTGCCAGCCCTGCACTGCTATAATTACATACATCACGATAAAGGGTGTCGAGCATGTGCTGGTAACTTCTTATTGTCCATTCTTTTTCGCGAAGCGACTCCAGTGTCCAAAACAGATCTTCGGTCCTGCCCAGGACTTCATCGCGGGTCATCTCTTTCTGGTATACATTGACCTCTTCACCTAGTCTGGCAAGTTTGTAGCCACGCCTGATCCGCCCCCCTGCATAAATCGGCATGGCCACGGTAACGGCTGCGGTGTTCATATAATCAAGCAGTCCGATGGAGAGAGCGGGAAAGTAGGCAAATTGGGTCGGATTCATCAGCTGGGCCGGATTCCTGCCGTCCCACACCGGCAGATTCATGGTTGGTGTTTCGATTTTCATGAGGTAATCGGCCGAGCGCAATGCAAAAGCAGTAGCACTGACTTTTGGGAAAAAGTTAGTGAAGACTTCCTGTTTCTGCTGTTGAGATGCCTTAATCTGCAATTCTGCATCCTTGATTTTGCGGTTGTTTTGCAGCGCCAGCTGTTTGCACGAGTCGAGGGAAATTGACTGGGCCTGGCTTGTACGCATAAGCATGGGGAGGGCTATCAGCAAACCAATTAAAAGCGCTTTAACATTTCCGGGCATGCTCCAGAACGGAAGCTTCTTCTCTTTGTCGCTGTATGAAAGTGAATACAGTATTGGAAGTATGTACAGGGTTAAAACCATGGAGAACAACAATCCGAAACAAATCACTGTACCCAAAGGCCCCCAGAGGGGAGAACGGCTTATGATCATGGGGATGACACCTACCGCAGCTGCAGCGGAGGTAAGGAAGATGGGCCTCATCCTTCGTTTGCCTGCTGCGATGGCAGCTTCTTTCGTAGTCATTCCCTGGTTCTCTTTCAATTCGCGGGCGTAATCGATCAGTATGATCCCGTTTCTCACCACCATCCCGCATAAACTGGTGATGCCAATGAAAGCAGTCACACTGAACGGATAGCCCATCACCCACAAACCAACCACGGCACCGGGCAGGGTCAGGAGCATTCCGCTCATGATCAGCAGTGAGATCTTGGCCTTTTTAAACTGGATCAACAGGATAAAAAAGATCAGGAGTATGCTTACCAGCAGTGCAATTCCCATGGGGACGAAAACTTCCTCCTGGGCTTCATAATCGCCGCCGTAAGTAATCGATGTGCCCTCGGATAACTGAAGCTTATCCATTTGCGGCCTCAGCTGGTTGAAAATCGCTGATGCTGTTACGTCAGGCGAATTGTCAACCTGGATCATGAGGGTGGGGACTCCGTTGCGTCTGGCAATTGTGCCCTCAGACCATCCCGGAGTGAAAGTAGCCATAGACCTCAGAGGAATGGCAGAGAAATTCATGGGAGAGGTAATATACTGGTCTTCTAAAGTCTTCAACTGGTTGACCGACGATTGTTCCTGGGTGAGAACAACGTCAACCGGATAATCGTCTTCCCAGATCGTAGTCAGGGGGATTTCGTCCAGACCGATCATCACCGAGGTCGCCACGAGGCTTTTATAATAGCCCATCCGGTTTGCCTTGTCCCGGTCAAGGTTGACACTGATGCTTTGCTGGGGCTGGTCCCAGTCGTTGCGTACCCAGGCCAGTCCGTGCGTCCCGGCGAGGATCCTGTTTACTTTTTCTTCAGCTTGGCGGATGTCTTTCACCGAATCGGAGGATATCCTGATTTCGATGGGAGACTTGCTTGGTTGCAGGGCCAATATCTTCCATTTAACATAAGCATTGATGAAACTGTCGGAATATTTGGGAGAATACTCGTCTACGATCTCCCGCGTTGCCTTGTCTGACTTTGTGTTGACGAGCAACTGTCCGTAATTTGAAGCAGGCATATGAGGCGCATAGGCTGCATGGAAGCGGGGTGAACTTGTCCCGATGAAGCTGGTAACAGTAATCACTCTTTTGTCTTTCAACAGGATGGATTCAAGGCTGTCGACCACCTTCCGGGTGGCAGTGAGCGAAGAACCGGTTGGCAGCGAAACCTCGACGGCGAACTGGTTGCGCTCCATTTCGGGAAACAGTTGCTGATCGGTGAATGAAAACATGACTAATGACAGGCCAACAAGAACGATCGCAACGCCAAGTACCAGCTTCTTATGATTAAAGGCATGATCAATGGAATGGTCAAACCAGTTCTGCAACAGATCAAGGAATGACTTACTGCCCGGTTTCTTCTTGTTCTTCAGCCCCCTTTTAATGAAAACAAAATTCAGATAAGGGACCAGTAGCATAGCCACCATGATCGAAACCACCAGGGCTATCGTCACTACCCAGGGAATTGTCTCCATGAATTCGCCGGCCGTTCCGGGCACCATGAATCCAAGGGGTATGTAAGCCGCCAGGATGGCCAGGGTTGCCACGATGATCGGGGCCCTCAGTTCCATGGCGCTTTTGATGGCAGCATGCCATGGGGATATACCCTGGTCTATTTTAGTAACATGGTTATCAATGACGACGATGGAGTTGTCGACGATCATCCCGAGGACCAGAATCAGGGATGCCAGGGAGACAGTATGCAGTTCAATCCCCACAAAATACAGAACGGCCAGGGTGATCATCACCGAAATAGGGACCGTGATCCCGGCTACGGATGCTACGCGCAGGGGAAGCAGGATCATGGTAACGAGGATCACTGCAACGATGGCGATGAGGAATTCCTTTAAAAAATTATTTACCGACTCGCTCACATATTTCGGCAGTTCCGATATTTTGGCTACCTCAATTCCTTCTGGACAATGCTTCTTAAACTTTTCAAGGGCTTTGTTCACATCCTTTCCATATTCCACGATGTTGTTTCCCGGCTGCATTTCGAGCGATAGCAGGATGGTTTTTTTCCCGTTCTGGCGAATGAAATTATCGGGTTTGTCATACTTGCGTTCGATGGTGGCAATGTTCTTCAGTCTCACCACGTTGCCGTTGGGGTCGGAGTAAACGATCTGTTCGGCCAGGTCTTTTTCCGATTCAAAATTGGGGGGAAAATGTACCGGCATAACGGTGCTTCCGTCATCCAGTTTCCCGGCATAGCTCACCATCCCGTTGGCCTGGTAAGAACCCAGCAGCGACAGTGATTTGATATTGTATTCGTTAAGCAGCTCGGGCTTTACATTGACAAAGATCTTTTCTTTCTGGAGCCCGAAATGCTTGACTTTGGAGGTAGCCGGGATTCTGCGGATCTCCGTTTCAAGTTTTTTCAGCTGCTCTTCAAGTTCCTTGAAACTCCTGGTATCAGACGACAAAGTGATAAGCAGTGCCGATGTGTCGCCAAAGTCTGTATTGGCAACCAGGGCAAGCACACCCGATGGCAGGGTCATCTTCAGTTCGGCCAGCCCGTGCTTTAATTTCGACCAGAACTGGTCGGCATTTTTTACATCATCGTTCAACTCCACGAAGATGTACATGATCCCTTCACGGGAATAGGAATAGGTCTTGGCCTTCTTCACCTCCTGGTAGCCGAAAATATAATTTTCGACCACCGTGGTCAGCTGTTTTTCCACCTCGGCCGAGTTTGCCCCGGGATACACCCCCACAATGACACCCTGGCGGATGGTAAAAGTGGGAAACTCATTGCGTGGCATTTTGATCAGTGCAACAACCCCAACAATGATAATGGCAACCGCGATGATCACAACAATGTTGTTGTTGCGCATGGCCTTCTCGATCACACAGAATTTCGTCTTCCGTTCCATATTACCAGGCGATTAAACTGTTGTCCGACAACTTTTCCTTTCCCCCGTTCACGATGATCTGTCCCTGTTCAAGCCCCGATGTCACTTCCAGGCCTGCATCCTGATATTGCCCGGTTTTGATGAGCTGCTTTTTTGCCTTTTTAGCCTGTTGGTCGACCACGAAAACAAATACATTGTTTTGATTGTCTTTCGAAACACTCTGATAAGGCACAAGGATCAATTCCTTGTTCATGGTAGTTTCCATTTTCACATCGCAGACCATGCCCGGTTTCAGGGCAAACTGCGGATTCGGCACAAGGATCTTTGCTTCGTAGGTGCGGGCGATCCTGTCGGCAACGGGGCTGATGTTGGCCACCTCCCCGCTGAATTCCTTATCGTCAAGGGCAGAAACCATAAAACTTACTTTCATTCCTTTCACGATCTTAGTTACCTCGTTTTCAGGAACAGAGATTTTAACATATACCTGCCTGATATCCACCAGTTCCAATGGGGCTGAAGTGATGGAAATGGAATACATGCCAGGTTCGATATTGCGCCGTCCGACCATCCCGTTTACCGGTGCATACATATTGCATTTTTCAAGGTTGTTCTTTGCCAGGTTAAGTGAGGACTGAGCCTGCTCAAGTTTTGACTCCATCTCCACCCATTTGATTTCGGGCAGGCTTCCCTTGGCGTGTACCGATTTCAGCCTGTCGTATGCATCCTTTGCCTGCTGGTACTGCGACAGTGTAATCTCATACATGTTTTTTGCATCGGTTTGATCAAGCCTGGCTAGCAACTGACCTTTATAAACAACATCTCCTGCGTCAGCTAACACTTCCTGAACGGTTCCGGCAGTCTGAAAGGTAAGGGGAATGCTTTGATACGCCTCCACTGTTCCGCTATAGCGCAAAGAGGTAACCACCTTTTCCTTTTTCACCATGACTGTTGTCACTGTAATTGGCTTCGATCCGGGAAGGCTGTCCTGGTTTTCTTTGGGATTGCATGCGATAAGCATTGACAATGCCATCGCGGGAATAATAAACTGTTTCATTGTGCTGTGTTTGTCGGATTATTTACTTTGTTAAAACCAAAGAATTTCTATTGTATTCAGCATCACAAGAGTCATGTTACCACCTGGATACTGAACGATTGGTATGTAACATACTGAACGAATGGTATGTGTCATTAAAAAAAAATTACTTTTTCAAAAGTGCGTAGAGCTGGTTAAATTGCCGGGTAAGTGAATTCACAGCCGATTCCACGGAGTTGTTCCTGATAAGATCGCCGGCCAATCCGATGCTAAAAGAGAAGTAGTGCATGGCAATCACCGGAACGTCAACGTCATCGCGCACCTCTCCTCTATTTATTGCATTGCGTATGATGGTTTCCGACTGAC
>CAISJJ010000151.1 GCA_903885595.1 uncultured Bacteroidales bacterium | reverse complement strand
CCGCGATTAATCAGGGGGATCTTCCAGAATGAACGGGGGGAAGGGCGCTGGCACCCGATCACGAATTTGGAGTTCCTTCCTTCGGTATTCTTCGTATCCGCCACAATGGCGGCCATCACAGCGCCTACAAAACCGAGGCCCATCACGACCACGATCTCCTTGCGCGCTTCACGCGCCTGGTGAACGAGTTCTTCGAGGCGTTTTAGTTCGTTGTTGTAGTCCTGTTGGGTAGGAAGCAGGAAAGATTCGCCTGCGGGGGAAATTGAGTGAGTCTTATTGATAGTCATGAGCATTTATTAAAATTGGTCATTGGTCATTCGTTCAAGGTTTTGTTATTTCCCAATGTCCGCCTTTGGCGGGGCCGATGCGTTTAATATACCCTTCCCGTACTAATTTTCCAAAATGGTATTTAACCCCACTCTCTGTTATTCCACCTAATTGTACAGCTATTTCCTTTCTGCCTAATGTTGGATTCTCTTTAAGTAAAAGAATAATCTTCTGGGTAGTTTTCTGGGTAGTTTTCTGGGTAGTTTTTTCATTAATGTATGATTCTTCAATCCATGCAGGCCGGTTAAATAAAACAACAAACCCGGTTTTTCGTCGGATAAATTCAACCTTTATACCATTTTCAGTACATTCGTCATGAATCCTTTTTATACCGCTACCCCACCTTTCTATATCTCTTGAACGAAACATCGTTTCCGCGATTAGCGGATTGCGTAAAACAGAATGTTCGTGTCCGGTAAAGAAATCTTCCGGTTCAATTCCTTCGGGAAACAGTCCGGGGTTATATATCTCAATCCTGTTTTTAAAAATAGCAACCTCATTCCCTTTTGGATTGGAATAGTCACGGTGGCACAAGGAGTTGCCGATGGCCTCTGATATGGCTCTTACAGGAATCTCTGGAATTTCCTTGCGACGGCTTTCAGTCAGGTCGGCCCGCCACTTCATATTGGAGTTGATATATAGTTCTGCTTGCTTTCTCAAACCAAAAAGGTTTCCCTTAAATTGTTTGATATCAAGAAAAGTCATTTTATCATTGCCGGCAAAAATTGCAGCCTGTATTTCCATTTGACTGTCATCGCAAAATAATACCTCGGCCGCCATTGTGAGGTGTTCTCCTTCAAGCAAATGCAGCTTGTTTAATGTCGTTCTTACATCAATGTACTCAAAATCAATTCTATGGGCAGCCTGAGCCTTTCGCACGTAACTTTTAACTTCAGATTCGCTTATCTCGGTTAATGGTTTTGCCGATTGTTCCTTTTCCCAGAACAACCTCTTTTTACTGAGAATCCGTGATTCTATTTCAGCTACACTAAGTCTTTTGTCCGATTCACCTACTCGTATATACGCTCTTCCATAAGCAAAATATGGGCTGTTGATTCCTTTAGCCTGCACAACAATGCATTCTTTCCCATCAACCGGTACAATTTTGATTGTAGGATAAATTTTGGGTTCAATGTTGTCAACAAAGGCCTGGGCCAGAACCTGCAACGTTTCATGACCTGTCATTTG
>CAISJJ010000150.1 GCA_903885595.1 uncultured Bacteroidales bacterium | reverse complement strand
TGAGGTCCTTATGATACAGCCCTGAAGGGTTTGGGTCAAAAATGACAAACCCATTGAGATGGAATACGGGTATGATTATGCTCAATTTAAAATAGATATTCCATGTGACCATTAAAAACAAATTATCAGCATATGAAAGAGATCTGGATTCTCGGCATTCACATTACCGACAGGGTAAAAGAGGTAGCGGATGTTCAGTCGATTCTGACAAAATTCGGATGTGCCATTAAAACGCGTCTTGGTCTGCATGAAGTTAAGGATGATTTTTGTGCCAGGAGTGGGCTCATCATCCTGGAGCTCACCGGGAGCCGTGACGAGTTTGTTAAACTGGAGAATGCCCTGCTGGGAGTGGAGGGGCTGGAGGTGAGGAAGATGGTGTTCGAGGAATAAAAGTGGGACGGAAAGCGGGACACGGGACGCGGGACACGGGACACGGGACGCGGGACGCGGGACACGGGACACGGGACACGGGACGGAAAAATATTGAAGCGTATCAACTTCGTAATTCGATATTCAAAATTCGATATTCACGAAAATCACGAAGTGAATACTTCAAACTTCGTTGATCAATATTCAATATTCGATGTTCAAGGAAATCACGAAGTGAATACTTCAAACTTCGTTGATCAATATTCAATATTCGATATTCAATCTCCTCCTTACACCAGCGTCACCCTCGTACCACCATTATCGATACCAAGCATCGTGGTTTTTGTAATAATGGTATCCTTGCCCGATCTTTCAACAAAATGAATCGCAGCCTTTACTTTGGGTCCCATGCTTCCATCGGGGAACTGGCCCTCTTCAAGGTAGCGCTTGGCTTCAGCGATGGTCATCCTGTCGAGCGACTTTTCCTGAGGCGTATTATAATTGATGCAAACTTTCGGAACGTCGGTGAGGATAAAGAATTTATCGGCATTGATTTGGGAAGCAAGCAACGCCGAGGCAAGGTCTTTATCGATCACGGCATCGATCCCCTGGAGTTTATTGGGCGCCACATAAAACACGGGGATGCCGCCACCCCCGACGGCAATGGCTATCTGCCCGCCACGGGCAATTGATTCAATGGTTTTTTTATTGATGATGACCAGCGGGGTGGGCGATGCAACCACCTTTCGCCAGCCGCGTCCTCGCGGGTCTTCCCTGAAAACAGATCCTGTATCCTTCGACATCTTCTCAGACTCCTCTTTTGTGTAGTAAGGTCCAACAGGTTTTGTCGGTTTGAGGAAGGCAGGATCATCCTTGTTTACCAGCACCTGGGTGGTGATGGTGATGATGTCGCGCTCCATGTCGTGGATCTCCAGCACATTTTTTAGCTGTTGTTCAATAATGTAGCCGATAAACCCCTGGGAATATGCTACGCAAATGTCGAGCGGCATCTCGGGTATGCCAAACATTTTGAACCCGGCCGAATTGGCCAGCATGATGTTACCAACCTGCGGACCATTGCCGTGGGTGATCACGATGTTGTAATCACGCTTGATCAGTTTTACCAGACTTTCGGCCGTGGCAAAGGCATTAGCCTCCTGTTCATCAATCGTACCTTTTTGATCGCCGCGTAACAGCGCATTCCCTCCAAGGGCAACAACAGCAAGCTTCTTCATAGGATAAAAGGATTAGAAAGCAAATGTAGAAAATTTTTCGGATCTTTGAGTATCTTCGCGCCGCTATGAAATCCCAGAAAAAAGCCTACCTGTTTGCCATTGCAGCCATCGCCTGCTGGTCGACGATCGGGTCGGCCTTCAAAATCTCGCTGCGCTACCTTGAACCGCTTGAGCTGCTGTTCTTCTCCTCTCTGGTAGCCTGCATGACGCTTTTCATGATCCTGCTGGTGCAGGGGAAGCTGTTGTTGCTGAAAAATCTTTCGGCCAGAGAGGTGATGATGACGGCATTTCTCGGATTGCTGAATCCATTCCTTTATTACGTGGTACTCCTGAAAGCCTATGATCTGCTGAAGGCCCAGGAAGCCGGAACGCTGAATTACATCTGGCCGCTTTTCCTGGTGCTGCTGTCTATCCCCATGCTGAAGCAAAAGATCAGCCCTGGCAGCATCATTGCAATCCTGATCAGCTTTGCGGGGATCGTGATCATCTCGACGCACCCTGAAACAGCCTTCAGCGACCCTGTCAGGGTCATGGATACTGAAAGGGTGGCTGGCGTGGCACTGGCGGTGGGCAGCGCGGTTTTCTGGGCCCTTTACTGGATATTCAACATCAAAGACCAGCGGGAAGAGGTTAGCAAACTTTTCCTTAATTTCTGCTTCGGATTTTTATATACCCTGGCAGCCATGGTGATAACCGGCTCGTTCAGCCTTCCTCACTGGCAGGGAATAACAGGCTCGGTATACATAGGCCTTTTCGAAATGGGCATCACCTTTGTGCTCTGGCTTTATGCCTTAAAGTTTTCGGCTACCACGGCCAAGGTTTCCAACCTGATCTATCTCTCCCCCTTCCTGTCCCTGATCATTATCCACTTCGCGGTGGGTGAGCCCATCCTGGTTTCAACGCTGGTCGGATTGGTTTTCATTGTCGGAGGAATAATCCTGCAACAATACCTGCGGCGCTGACAAGGGTCAATGCAATATTTTTTCGAGTAATCCGAGGATTTCCGTTTTGGTAAATGGCTTGGCAAGGTAGTAATCGCAGCCATTGGATAAAATACGTTCCTGGTCATCCTTATATGTGAAACCGGTCATGGCCACAACCGGCGTCCTGCTGTTGTTCTCCAGTTTTCTGATCTCACCTGCTGTTTCCAGTCCATTGATGCCCAACCCCAGGTTGATATCCATCAAAATAACATCATAGGCCTTCTCCCTGGCCAGGGCAATCGCATCAATGCCATTCAGTGTAGCATCAATCAGATAGCTGTCCTGGCAAAATTGTGTTGTCAGGAAGACATTGTCTTCATTATCTTCCACCAGTAAAATCAATGGTTTCCGTGATCCGGGAATTGGGATCGCCGGCATTTCGGCCGGGGCAGCCATCCCGCTCATGGCGGGCAATTCCACCTGCCGGGTTTCACCGCCGGATACGGGTAAACGGATGATAAAGGTCGAACCTTTGCCTGTTTCACTTTCCAGCGACAATTCGCCATGCAACAGTTCGATGATCTTTTTGGCAATGGTGAGTCCCAGCCCGGTACCCTCGTAGCACCTGCCGTAACCGCCGCTTAACTGGCGAAACGACTCAAAGATAGCCTGGTGATATTCCCTGGCGATCCCGATCCCGGTGTCGGATATCCTTATTTCGGTAACAGGCATGCCACCGCCGGCAATCCTTCCAAGTACGATCCTGATCCCGCCCGACCCGGTGAATTTAACGGCATTGTTGAGCAGCTCTTCCATGGCCTTGTAAAACAACCGTGTGTCGATAAGGGCATCAGCCTGCTGATGCACTATATATGACAAGGTAAGATTTTTCTGAACGGCCATGGGTTTTACCCTCTCAACAATCTTTTGTATTTCCGCGTCCAGCCCGGCCTCGACAAGGGTTATGGGTTCGCTCCCACTTTGAAGTTGCGTGAGTTTCAGAATATCATCCAGTGTCTTCAAAAGCCGGTCGCCCGACGACCTGATCCTGCCGGCCATGAGCCTGATATCCTCTTCTGCCGACTCATTGCTGATGATGGAGGAAAAGCCGAGGATGGCGTTGAGCGGGGTTCTCACCTCATGGCTCATGTTCATCATCAGCGATGATTTCACGATGTTCGATTCCTCCGCCCGTTTTTCGGCTTTGGTACGGATCTCCAGTTCCTCCCTAAGCCGCTCCTCCGATCGCTTGCGTTCGGTAATATCGCGAAGAATGATCAGCACATGTTGTTCATCGTTATAGTTAAAAAGCGACAGCTTCACATCCATGTTAAATGTTGTTCCATCCTTTTTCAAACCAATTGTTTCATACTCGAACGGCAGCGAGGGCTCAACCGAACGATTTTTGATATATTCTTCAATCCTGGCCCTTTCATCGGTGGCAACCAGGTTAAGGATAGACCTGCCGGCCATCTCATCCTGCGAATCGTACCCGAAAAGCGTCACATAGGCGGGATTTACAAACTTCTGCATGCCATGGATGGCCACGCCGATGGCATCGGTGGAATTTTCCCAGACAGCCCTGAATTTGGCTTCGCTCTCCCTTAACTCAGCGGAAGCACGTTTACGTTCGCGGCGTACAAGCGAATCGGCAAGTTCACGGCCAACTGCCGGAGCCAGCCGGGTAAGGTTATCCTTCATAAGGTAGTCCTGCGCGCCTGATTTCATCATCAGCACGGCGGTCGATTCCCCAATGGTACCTGAGACTACGATGAACGGAATATCCTTTCCGGAATCACGCAGTAATTTCAACGAATCATGCGCCGTGAACTGGGGCAGGCTGAAATCGGAGATCACGATGTCCCAGTCGTCCTGCTCCAATGCAGCTGCCATTTCAAGACGTGATTCGACCCGTATGAATTTCACATCATAACTGGCCTTTTCCAGCTGCCTGATAATCAGCGCGCCATCACTTTCGTTGTCTTCAATCAGCAGAACCTTCAATCTGTTTTGCATAACATTTAAGTCTGGGGTGGAGCTTCATTAAATACCAGCCAGTAAAGGCCAAGCTGCTTGATGGCATCAGAGAACTGGGTAAAATCTACCGGTTTGCGGATGTAGCTGTTTACCCCGAGGTCATAGCTGGTGGCAAGGTCCTGCTCCTCCTTCGATGAAGTAAGTATGACCACAAGCAGCCGGCGTGTAAGTTCGTTTGCACGGATCCTGCGCAAGACCTCGAGTCCGTCGATAACCGGCAGTTTGAGATCGAGCAGGATGAGGGTCGGCTGCATTGAAACATCGCGGCCGGCATGATCACCGGTTCCGAAGAGGTAATCCAGTGCCTCTTTGCCATCTTCGGCAACCACCAGGTCATTGCAGATCTTCTCCTTTTCAAAGGCCCGTTTTGTGAGGGCTACGTCACTTGGGTTGTCTTCAACTAAAAGAATCGTTTTCGTGTTCATTTTGTTCCTGGGATAAGTGTAAAATAAAATGTCGTACCTGTGCCTGGCTCCGATTCGGCCCATATAACGCCGCCATGCCGGTGAACAATACGCTGAACGGTAGCCAGCCCAACGCCCGTGCCCGGAAATTCGGTTTGCTTATGAAGGCGCTGAAACGCCCCGAAGAGGTTTTTCGAATAGGCCATGTCAAAGCCTGCGCCATTGTCGCGCACGAAAAAGGTTTGCGTCCCTGACAGGATTGCAGCCCCGAATTCGATCCCCGGATGAGGGATTCGCCCGGTGAATTTGAAGGCATTATCGAGGAGATTGTTCAGCGCGATTTCGAGCATATTCTGATCCCCGAAGGCAGCCAGGCCCGGTTGAATCATTACTTCGTACCGGTGGGCAGGATACTGTTCCTTCAACCGGTTCGCAATATTCAGGGCAAGGCCCGAAAGATCGACACTGACCATTTTCATCCCGACCCGCGAAACGCGTGACAACTTCAGCAGGTCATCGATCAATCGCCCCATGCGCTGGGTGTCATTGCGCACCCGGTCGATGTATTCACGGCCCTTTTCGTCAAGATGTTCGTAAAAATCCTCCCTCAGGGCAAGGCTCCATCCGTCGATGCTGCGCAGCGGCGCCCGCAGGTCGTGCGACACCGAATAGCT
Organism: uncultured Bacteroidales bacterium; assembly: GCA_903885595.1. Taxonomy (GTDB): domain Bacteria; phylum Bacteroidota; class Bacteroidia; order Bacteroidales; family FEN-979; genus CAIVAT01. The sequence continues at coordinate 2,296 of CAISJJ010000150.1, read as the reverse complement.
GAAGGCCTCGAGTTCGCGGTTCACATTTTCAAGCGCCGCCGTGCGTTCCTGTACCCGCAGTTCGAGGGTGGTGTTGATACGTTTGATCTCTTCAGCGGCAAGCCTGCGCTCGGTTACATCAAACAGGGTAACGAGAAAGTCATCTCCGATATTGATCCCCGAAATCTCAATGATGCGAACTGTGCCATCCTTGCAGGTTACATTGTATTCGATTGGCTGAATGTCCTCCCCCTTCTGCGTGGCTTCCAGCAGCGCTTTTTCCCACGTAACCATAACCCATTGCCGGTATTGTTCGTCAGGATAAACCAGTTTGAACCATGCTTCAAGGGTTGAAATTTCTTCGAGTGTATACCCGATTGTACTGGTGAAACGGTCGTTAATATAACTTATCCTTCCGTCGTGGGTGGCATAGGCCATGGGCAGCGGCGCCCTCTGGATCAGCGACCTGAAACGCGCTTCGCTGTCGCGCAGCGCATCCTCGGCACGCATGCGTTCGGTGATTTCGGCCAGCAGCGACTGGTTTGCCAGTTCAAGTTCGGCCGTCCGCTCTTTAACCCTGGTCTCAACCTCGTCATACGACTTGCGCAGTTCATCACGGGTGTGTTCGAGGGTGGTTTTCTCTCGCTGGAGTTCGGTGTTGATCAGCCGCAATTGCTCCGGGCTGGGAATTGCAAGGATTTTAGGCAGGATGGGCCAGACAATGACGGCAGTTGCCAGTGAAACAACGGCAGTAATGGAATCAACCAGCGCCTGCCACCAGTCGACTGCCCACCACAGGCCGATGATGTGTACAAAATGGGTTGAGCCGCAAGCCAGGATGAATGCGCCGAAAAGCACGATGGTCCATGAAAAGGGGAGATCTTTCCGTTTACGGGTGAAGATGACCAGGAAGACAGGGATAGATGCGTACGAGATCGCAATCAAACCGTTTGCAATGGCCATCACCATCATGAGCAGCGGCGACATATTGCCCTGGCTCGCACCCTTGATCTCCATACCTCCCTGCGGCATGGTGATCAGCGGTAGCACAATGAGAACGGCAAGGGCAAGGGCTGGCGCCAGGATCCGGGGAACCAGGTCGATGACCTGCCTGATCAGCGGCCTGGGGGGAGTGAAGGTTTGCACTTTGAAACGCCTGAGACGCAGGCTGTTCGTCACCACGAAGATGGAGCTGAATGCCATGGCGCCTGCGGCAAACATGGGGCTGAGCAGTCCGTAGGCTGCAATGGGAATTAGGGCGATGTTATAGAAAAGCGCCCAGATCAGGTTCTGAATAACGGTCTGGTAGGTGCCGCGCGACAATGATATCGCCTTGCCAACCCCGTGAAGGTCGCCGCTGATCAGGGTGATGCCGGCAGCCGCCATGGCCACATCGGCGCCGGTTCCGATGGCGATGCCCACATCGGCCCGGGCCAGGGCAGGCGCATCGTTCACGCCATCGCCCACCATCGCCACAACCCGGGGCGGATATACTGATAGTGACTGCGACTGAAGATTCATGATAACGTCGGCTTTTCCGCCGGGCAATACTTCGGCAATCACATGATCAATGCCAACAGCCGCCGCAATCGCTTCGGCCGCGCTCCGGTTGTCGCCCGTGACCATGATCACTTCGAGGCCCAGTTTGTGCAGATCGGCAATGGCTTCTGCCGATCCCGGTTTTGGCGTATCGGCTACTGCAATCAGCCCGATGGCGCTCACCTTGCCGCCGCCCGGGCCCGATGCAACAATCATCACCGTTTTGCCGCCCGACTGCAGCCGGCCGATCTCCTGCTGAAGCATGCCCGTATCGACCTGTTCATTCTGCATCAGCCGGGGATTGCCAATGATCACCGTTTGATCGCCGACCACGGTACGCACGCCAAATCCACTCACTGCCATGAACTGCAGGGGATCAGAAAGCGCAAGTGCCTTATCCCGGCCTGCCTTCACGATGGCCCGGCCCAGGGGATGCTCCGATCCCAGCTCGGCGCTGGCTGCCAGCCGCAGTACCTCATCACGCGTCATGCCTGCTGAGGCGACGATATCGGTGACTTCAGGCTGCCCCATGGTGATGGTGCCGGTTTTGTCGAGCACCACGACATTCACCCGGCCCGCCCGTTCAAGTGTTTCACTGTTTCTGAAGAGGATTCCGTTTTCAGCGCCTTTTGCAGTACCCACCATGATGGCCGTCGGGGTGGCCAGTCCAATAGCGCAGGGACAGGCAATCACCAGTACTGCAATGGCATTCATCATGGCATCTGTCCAATCGCCCCGCGCAACGAACAGCCAGCCGGCGAAGGTCATCAATGCCAGC
>CAISJJ010000149.1 GCA_903885595.1 uncultured Bacteroidales bacterium | reverse complement strand
GTATGATATCCAAGTGTGTAGATGGTTGTTTCCTTTAAAGGCGGGGAAAAATCAATCCCCTGCTGTGTTCCTGCATAACGGATCGTGTTGCCGGTCCCTTCAGACTCTGTACAGATTATTTTAAAGCCTTCGGTCCCTTCGCTGGTGGTCAGGCCAACCATATACACACCAACTTTCGCCAGGCTGATAGCAAAGGAATGTGTACCAGCCTGAACCGTTGCCCGGGTACTGGCTAACAATTGACCGGTAAGGGAACGGATTTCAAGCGAGATATGTTCAGCATGCCTGGTGGTTGTTATCAGGGTCGTGTTTCCGGAGCAGGGGTTCGGAAAAACGATCCCCTGCAGGTTGATGTCTTTCCTGGCCTTGATCCCGGTATTCGGGGAGAGGAACAGGGTATCATTTCCGGGTAAGGTGATACTTTCATTCGTGCGGAGGTTGGTAGCTTTCACGGAGTCTATTTTATTGGCTTCCCCGGTGGCGGAAAAGGTCATGCTGAGATCTTGTCCGAAAAGGATCGCCGGACTCAACAGCAACAGAAGAAGTATATAGATTTTCGACATGACTGTTTGTATTAAAAAGTTTCCTTTATCACAATATGTTATTTATGCTTTGGTTAAAACCGGATTAAAATCCATTCGTATTGAAATTGAATTTTCCAGTGTCCGGGTCAACGGGAAGGATTTCTTCTTTAGTATCGATCTGGGCATATGGATTCATTACCTTGTAAGTATGTCCTTCATCGCCCCATTTCCAGTAAAGCGGATCTTTGACGGCAGGGGTAGGAAATGCCGGCGGAATGGGATAAAATGCATAGGGAGAAACAACAGCGCGGCGCTGGAGGATTCGTGTCGGGGAAACATTGATCACCATCAGATCTGCTGCAAAGGCGACATCACCCACAGGATAATGGTTGCGGACACTCTGCATGGCAGATTCAATGGTATCGTCGGCCGCCTGGAAATGGGTGGCAACGGCCAGCCTGGGCGGAGGCGACATCTTGCTTAACAGGTACCCGAAGGCCCCCTGCGGGGTGTGGGAACTGTTTTGCACCTGGAGGGCATAATTATACGCCTCTTCATAATATGGGTCTCCCGGCAGGAGCCCCGAATTCTTTTCTGCCCAGATCTGCGTAGGCACCACCATTTCATGGATCAGCAGGTCAACCCCCGATGCCTGGCTGAGCATGTTTGTATTGGGTTTTGTATCCCCGCTGAAGATCATCGACATGCCGTTCCATTCAAGCTTGTAGCTCACCGAACCTAACCGGGTGTGGATGGCAGGGAAATGGGTTATCCTGACTTTTGTGGTCGGATTATCATACGCCACATTATCGCCAGACTTATTCCCATTTTTACTGAAGTCAAGCTCAATGGGATAAATGCAATATCCGTCGCCGGGATCATCATCGCCTGCCTGGGCCAGCGGGGCAGGCAGACCCCAGTCTTTCTGGCTCGGCAGCGTATAGCCGGAATACCCGGTTGAGCCGAAACTGAAGCTTTCGGTATGCCAGCGCATTAAATTCCTGAAATTCTGGCAAAACGCCTTCGTGCCGTCATTATAAGGACCGCGGGGAGGCCCCTCGGGGGGATAATAGGTGAATCCTGAGTTCTGGGGTCCCCAGATAAAAAGTGGCGACTTACGGTCTCCCGAAGGTCCGAAACAGTAAATGTGCGTAAGGTCACTGGTGTGATCGGCATGAAGGTGGGTGAAGAAGATCTTGTCCATTTTGCTCATGGGGATGCCCATCGCGTTGTACTTGGCCATAACCCCCGTCCCGCAATCAAAAACAAACTGGTCACCGCTGCCGACTTCCACGAAAACGCTGTTGCATTCCTGTGACAAACGGGGGATACAGGAGGATCCCAGGATGGTGATCCTCATTTCCGACGGGTCCAGCGGCTCGCCAAGGGGAAATTCCGGCAATGAATCAAAAAACGAATTCGTCTGTTTGGGATCTGTTCCTTTGGCGTCGGGTGGGTTGCCAAAACTGCTCAGCGGTCCTCCCAGGGCGAGTCCCCCCAGGGAGGCGCCTGAAAGTTTTAACATTTGTCTTCGGGTCAGTTTCATCTTCAATCCTTTTTACGGTTAGAAATAGGAATATCCATAGTACAGTCAACAACAGTTTTTCAATTTAAAAATCCCAAATAATCCACAAATTTCCGGCACGCTGCCTCGTCATTGTTTACCCGGAGGTAAAAAAATGAACTGCAATGATCCCACAGTATTTGGCAAACAAAAAGAATCCAAACATGAATTGTACAGGTACAAGTTATAAAAAGTTTTTATTACAAAAATTTTTACGGTAAAATAAATATTGCAACCGATGATCACCTCCATTGTTCATCGCCTGAGGAACTTTATTTCAATTCTTTAATCGCATCAGGTTCACGGGAGATGAATAAAAAAATAATGAATGTCAGCAAAACCTTAACCAGAATGAAGATTCAGTTGCTTACTCACGATTTTATATAAATCTTTAGCCATGAAAGGCTTGGGCAGATAATCGGTTACGCCAGCCAGTTTAAACTTTTCAATCTCATCCTGGATCATGTTGGCAGAAAGGATGATGACCGGGACCGTTTTATTGGCATGACGACCGGAATTCCTGATCTGCCGTGTAAGTTCAATTCCATCCATTTCGGGCATATACACATCGCTGAGTACGAGGTGGTATTCCTTTGATTTAAACAATTGAAGGGCCTCTGCTCCATTCCTGGCCTTGTCAATTGAAACGCCCCATTTTTTGAATATGGAATCGAGAAGGACAAGATTAATTTCAGTATCATCTGCTGCCAGGATGTTTTTACCCTTGAAAATATTGTAATCGAACAGGATCTCTTCCTGCACTGGTTCTTCAGTCTTACCAGGAAAAGTCTGAAAGGGTATGACGAAAGAGAAGGTAGAGCCTTCGTCTTTTTTACTGGCCACCCATATCTTGCCTCCCTGCTGTTCGACGATCTTTTTACAGATGGGCAGTCCGAGCCCTGTGCCAATGATCCACTTCTTTGACGATTGTTCATGTACCTGCGAGAATTCACTGAAAACATCATTTAGTTTGTCCTCATCAATACCGATTCCCTGATCGGCGACATCGACCTGCAGTTTTGACTTTCCTTTTGATTTTTCTGCCGAAATTGTAACCGTTACTGTGCCTTTTTCAGAGTACTTTATGGCGTTATTCACGAGGTTAATGATTACCTGTTTCAGGCGCATTTCATCCCCGACAAAACAAAGGTTTTCTGTTACCCTGGAAATAAGTTCCAAAGACATACCCTTTTTTTCAGCCATGGGCCGGAGACTGTTCAGAACCTGGATAAAAACGGGCTGTACCGGAAATGAAAATTTTACAAACCGGAATTTCCCCGAGTCCAGTTTCGACATGTCAAGGATATCGTTTACAGTAGTCAGCAGGATATCCGATGAACCACTCATAGCCTGAACATAGGTTTGCTGCACCGGATCAAGGTTGGATTCCTTAAGCTGCTCAGTAAATCCAACGATAGAAGTCAGTGGCGTCCTAAGTTCATGGCTCATGAAGGCCAGGAACTTGCTTTTTTCAGCGGCCTCTTCTTCGGCTTTTTTTCTTCCGGCAATGATTCCTTTCTGATACCTGATAATCTTTCGGATGTTCAGGGCAATAAGAAAAGCCAGCAAAAAGGCAACCGCAACGCTCCCCAGCACACAGTATTCAATAATACGCGAATACTTTAATATATTGACAACTGCCAGGTTTTGCATCCTTTCCTCACGTACCAGGTTATCCTGTTTAAGTTCCCTGAAAATACCGGAAATGTTGCTCATTAACCTGGAATTAAGCTCGATAAGGGCTTTTTCTTTTTGTTTGATCTGTTCATTGAGATGATACTGTTCCTTTAACTTACTCTCATAGTACTGGTTGGTTTGACGAGCAACCTCCCTGCCAATGTCGACCATGGTAACCGGTTGTTCAGTGGTTGTTGCTCCGGTTTGCACGCCTGATTTCACAGTGATCTGTTTCTTTGATTTGGTTGTCTCGGTTTCACCTTTAAAAAAAGTTTTGACCTTACTGAAAAAACCCTTTTTCTTCTTTGTCTCTTCGGTAGTAAGATTGACTGTATCGATGGAGATGGGAATAAAGTTTAGGTCGGGGCTGTATTGTTTTATTGCTGAAAGATTAGGTTTGACGCCATCGCCGGCGAGTAATTGCAGCGAACCAGCGTTGCTTAGCAGGGAATCGGCCATCCTTCGCAGTTTGCCGAAGCTGGCCTGCATGGATTCTTTTTCCCTGTTTCCGGTTTGAAGTGAATAGACTGAATTCTTATATGCGGAACCCGAAGAAAGACATGCCTGGAGTGCAATGGTTAGAGAGTCCATTACCATGAGCTGGTTCCTGTATCTGTCGAATGATCCCTTACTGAAAGAAAGCGTATACAGCCTGAAATCATTATCAACGTTATAGATCTGCTGGATACAGCGGTCGAGTATTTCCAGGGGTTTATTTTTCTCATGCAGCACCTGTGCGGCCTCAACAATATTCTTTTTTGATTCGTTTTGGATCCAGAATATTGCGGCGCCGAAAAGGACTATAACCACAAGTAATAATGCGATTAATACCCTCAGCACATGTATTATTACCGGTGTTTTGCCCATAGTTAACGTGATCAGAGGCCTAAATTACAAAACTATTTGAAACTTCATTAAAGGGTGTGGCCGAAAGAACTTTTCCAGAGCTTCTCCATCTCCTCCAGCGTTTTGCCTTTGGTTTCGGGAATCATCTTCCAGACAAAAATGGCGGAGATCACACTCATGAGACCATAGAATCCGTAAGTAATTCCGCCACTAAACTCCATCATTGCCGGATAGGTTGAAGAAATTAAATAATTTGCAGCCCATTGTGCAACTACGGCAACCGCTATCGCCCTGCCACGGATCCTGTTTGGAAAAATCTCTGCAATCAGCACCCAGCAAATGGGGCCCCACGACATCATAAACGATGCAGTGTATAAAATAATAAACACCAGGGTGCTGACGCCAATAATTTTCATGAAAGCCAGTGCTGAAATGGCAAACATGCCGATGGCCATGCCTGCAGAACCTATAATCAGCAGTGGTTTTCGTCCCCACTTATCAACGGTGAGGATGGCAACCACGGTAAAAATCACATTCACCAGCCCCATGACAACGGTTTGCAGCATAGAAGCATCCTTGGCGGCGCCCATACTTTCAAAAATTCGCGGGGCATAATATAGTGCTACATTGATGCCCACGAACTGTTGAAAAACAGACAATAGTATGCCGATCATGATTACCAGTTTACCGAAGGAGAAGAGTTTTCCCGAATGGTGTTCAATTGTATTTTTAATATCCGAAAGGATTTCATTTGCTTTGTCAATCCCGTTGATACGTGTCAGAATAACAAGCGCTTCATCGTTTTTATTGCTTAACGACAGATACCGGGGCGTTTCGGGTACCAAAAACAGGAGGATACCAAACAAACCTGCCGGGAAGGCCTCCGAGACAAACATCCATCTCCATCCAATCGTATTTATCCATTCCAGGGATTTACCATTGGCAATTCCCCAGTTTACAAAGTAGACCACCAGCATACCAAAAATAATGGCAAACTGGTTAAGTGATACCAGCCGGCCACGGATCTCAGCCGGAGCAATTTCGCCAATATACATCGGGCATATTGCCGAGGCCATACCCACACCGATACCGCCAATTATCCGGTAAAGGTTAAACATGATCAGGAGACCGATGCTTGCTTCGCCTTTGTTAAAGAACAGGAACTCGGGGTAACCTGAACCCAGGGCCGAGATGAAAAACAGAAAAGCAGCGATCATCAGCGATCTTTTACGCCCGAAGCGTGATGCAAGCAGGCCCGAAAGCGCTCCGCCGATGATACAGCCGATCAGCGCGCTCGATGTGGTTGCCCCATGAATAAAGGCGCTTAACCCCTGACTGCTGATCAGGAAGGCCTGTATTGATTTTTCGGCGCCGGAGATCACGGCCGTATCATAGCCAAACAATAAACCGCCCAGCGTTGCAACGAATGTGAGACCCAGAACATAGAATTTGTTTTTCCCGTGTTCCATTTTTCAGGATTTAGTGGTTGGAGATAACCGGTTAAATATAGAGGTTAATCAAATGCTCGTAATATTCCTGTTTCCCGCTGATCTGCCTGGGTACTCCCCATTTGATGGCAAGGTCCCGCAGATCTTCAAGTGTGTATTTTCCCTTTTCGAATGCAGCTCCCTCGGGCGTATCGAACGATTCATAGCGCTCAGACCGCAGCGAAAGGTAGTGCGATTTTTCGAGTACATCGGTTGCCACCAGCAGGGCACGGGCAAAGGCATCCATGCCGGCGATGTGGGCAATAAAAATGTCTTCCAGATCGGTGGAATTCCTGCGGGTCTTGGCGTCGAAGTTGATACCCCCGGTAGTGAATCCACCCGCTTCGAGGATCACAAGCATGGCTTCTGTCAGTTCATAAATGTTGACCGGGAACTGGTCGGTGTCCCAGCCATTCTGATAATCGCCGCGATTGGCGTCGATACTACCAAGCATCCCATGGTCTGCGGCAACCTGGAGGTCGTGCTGAAAGGTATGCTGGGCCAGGGTGGCATGGTTCACCTCAATGTTAAGTTTGAAATCCTTCTCCAGGCCGAATTCCCTGAGAAATCCGATCACGGTTGCCGAATCGAAATCGTATTGATGTTTGCTGGGTTCCATTGGTTTGGGTTCAATCAGAAAGGTGCCTTTCCAGCCCTGTTTCCGTGCATAGTCGCGTGCCATTGTCAGAAATCGGCCCATGTGCTCCAATTCCCGCTTCATGTTCGTATTGAGCAGGCTCATGTATCCTTCACGTCCACCCCAGAAAACGTAATTTTTACCCCCCAGCGCAATAGTCATGTCTATGGCATTTTTAACCTGTGTGGCGGCGTAGGTTAGAACATGAAAGTCGGGATTGGTGGCAGCGCCGTTCATATAACGGGGGTGTGAGAAAAGGTTGGATGTTCCCCACAGCAGTTTCACACCCGAGTCAGTTTGTTTGTGCCTGGCATATTCCACCATGGTCTGCAACCGTTTTTCCGATTCGGCAATTGTGTCGCCCTCTTCGACGAGATCAAAATCGTGGAAACAATAGAATGGCATCCCTATTTTGGTCATCAACTCGAATGCTGCATCCATTTTATTTTTTCCGATTGAGATGGGGTCGTTACCCGAGAGCCAGGAAAATTTTTTTGTTGCCGCCCCAAACGGATCGCCTCCGGTACCGCCCAGTGTGTGCCAGTAAGCCATCGCAAACCGACAGTGCTCCTTCATGGTTTTCCTCCCAATCATACGGTTCTCGTCGTACCACTTAAATGCAAGGGCGTTAGTTGATCCTCGTCCTTCAAACAGAATTTTCCCGATTCCTGGAAAGAATTCTTTGTTTCCTGTTACAATAGTCATGTGTCTATATTTATTTTTTTCAAAGCGGTCACATGGAATACCCAAAAAGTAACCTCTACGGTTTGCATGGACCTTGTTCCAATGGATATTTCATGCGCCAGTTTTTTATTTATTTTCCAGCCTCAGGTTCTTGTTCAAAACCTGCACCCAACGTGTGAATGCTTCTCCCGATGGCTGCAACATCTCTTTTGATGGCTCTACGGTCATCCTCTTCTTTAACCCTGTAAATGCTTCAACCGACGAGTTATAGAATCCTGATCCAATTCCGGCGCCCCTGGCAGCACCTTGCGATCCATCGGTGTCGTACATCTCAATAGTAGCCTCTGTTATATTTGCCAGGGTCTCCCTGAAAACAGGGCTAAGAAACATGTTGGTGTATCCTGCCCTGATAATTTTTGTATCAATGCCAATACCCTTCATAATATCCATCCCATATTTGAAAGCGAAGGCGACCCCTTCGTGGGCAGCCCTTACCAGATGAGAAGCGGAATGAATATTAAAATTAATCCCGTCAACAATGCAACCAATCTCCTGGCTTTCCAACATTCGCTCAGCTCCATTGCCAAAAGGAAGAACCGAGATCCCCCCGGAGCCAACGGGTATTCCTGAAGCCAGCGTGTTCATCTCATCGTAGGTAGTGCCTGCCGGAACGATGTTTTTTCTTACCCACGAGTTGAGTATCCCTGTTCCATTAATACACAGGAGGACACCAAGCCGTGGATTGTTATCATTGTGATTTACATGGACAAAGGTGTTCACCCTTGAGAAGGGGTCATATTTAACCACATCACTCACCCCATACACAACACCTGATGTTCCGGCGGTAGCAGCAATCTCACCGGGTTCAAGTACATTGAGCGAAAGGGCATTATTGGGCTGATCGCCGGCACGGTAGGTGACAGCAGTTCCGGGTTTTATGCCTAACCCTGATGCTGCCTCACTGGATAACAAACCCTGACAGGAGAAAGTTTGAACAATAGGTGGAATCATTTCCGACGGAATACCATAATGGTCAAGCAGCAACTTTGCGAGGTCGTTATTCCTGAAATCCCATAGAATTCCTTCCGATAACCCGGAGGAGGTTGTACAAATTTCGCCAGTCAGTTTCATTGCAATATAATCCCCGGGAAGCATGATTTTATAAATCTGCTCAAAGAGTTTGGGTTCGTGGTCCTTTACCCACTTCAGTTTTGAGGCGGTGAAATTACCCGGGGAGTTCAGCAGATGTTCAAGGCATCGTTGACCACCTATTTCGCTGAAAGCCCTTTTACCAACAGGGACTGCCCGGCTGTCGCACCAAATGATGGAGGGTCGCAGTACTGTATGAGTTTTATCCACAACCACCAGCCCGTGCATCTGGTATGATATCCCAATGGCTCTTATATCCCCGGATGAAATGCAGGATCTGGCAAGCAACTCTTTCGTGGCAAGTTTAAGGTTATGCCACCACATTTCGGGGTCCTGTTCAGCCCATCCGGGTTGTATTGCTTCAATGGGCATCTCCTCTCCGGGGGAGTATGCGCTGGCTATACAACGTCCTGTTTCAGCCTCAATAATACTTGCTTTCACCGAGGAACTTCCAATGTCATATCCAAGTAGAAACATTATTGCAGAATTAAACAGGACCAAGGTATGAAAAACATAGCCAGACTTGAATACACGGGGCGAAAAAAATGAAATAGTTCAGAATGCCAGGAAAATCGAAGAGAGTCTCACAGGGATGCGCTGTAGCTACAGACCCCTGTGCTGCTTTCAAAAAGTGTTTTTTGGAATTTCTTTTCTACTTTAGCCTGCAAATTCAGCCAACCGTGATTGGTTCAAAAAAGATCCCACCTTTTTACAAATTTTGATTTATTATTCCTATGATTATACTCGAAAAACCCTATGTGTCTGAATTTCTTCAGCAAACAGTCGTGCAGTTGCAAATTCCCGTCCTGGCAACCGAATTTTCAAAGGGCCTGCAGTTTGCCGGGGAAATGAACTTACTTGAACCCGGCGCTTTTTTCGCCGAACTTAAAACCGTCCCCAGTCCTTTGCTGTACAGCAATTCAGAAAATTCGACTGAACTGTTAAACCAATATGGTCCTGAACTAACAGTCACAAAAAATGTAAATTTCTTCAAAGACAAGTCAAAGCTTCGTCAAATTTTTTCCAAACTTAATCCGGATGTCTGGTACCACAAATTTACATTGAAAGAGCTGGATGAGCTTGATTTTTCAACATTTCCAACACCGTTTGTAATTAAACCTGTCAGGGGTTTTGCAAGCATCGGAATTCATTCTGTTCATAATGAAGCAGAATGGAAGGCAGCGCTCAAAGGAATAAAAAAGGAGATTAAGCTGATGCAAAATGTGTTTCCGGATGTTGTGGTCAGTTTAAACGAATTCCTGGTCGAACGATATATCGAAGGAACTGAGATTGCCATTGACGCCTATTTCAACGATTCGGGCGAACCGGTAATTCTCAATATCCTTACACACCTGTTTGGTTCAAAATCGGATATGAGCGACCGGCTCTACCTGACCTCTGGTGAGATTGTCAGAAAATACCACGATACTATTGTTCAATACCTTGAGGAGATTTCCCGTTTGCGCGATCTGCGTAACTTTCCGTTTCACCTTGAAATGCGGCAGGAATCAAACGGCAACTTTGTGCCGATTGAAATTAATCCGATGAGATTCATGGGTTTTTGCGTGGCCGATGTTGAGTATTATTTTTATGGCATCAATCCTTACGAATATTATTTTCATCAAAGGAAACCGGACTGGGATGAAATTCTGGCATCGCGCACCGACAAGCTTTACGGAATGTTTGGAATCGATATCCCAAAACATTTGGACAAAAGCCTGATACGGTTCAATTATGAGAAGTTTATCGGTCATTTTTCAAAGACCTTATTTCATGTCAGGATGGATTATACCAAATTGCCCATGGCAATCTATTTGTTTGCCGAGGTTCAAAAAGAGTGGTTTTCTGAATTTGAAACGATTTTGTATTCCGATTTATCCGGATTTATTGAGCAAAAGGAATAAAGAGGCATTCAGGTGACTGGTATGCCGCGTAAGACAGCTGATCATAACCCCCTGCAATTTGTTTAGTGATGCCCCGTCGCGTCAGGTTCTTTAAGGGTGCAGTTTATTCCCATTTTATGGCAAATACTCAGGATGACATTGGCCGCGACATCTGTGGCCTTTTGCTGGGAATTCTCTGAATGCTGCGCCAGAACGGTTATCTGTGACAGTCCGGCAGCAAGCGAGTCAACTTGCAAGGATAGAGAAAATGAATCATGTGTGAATTCAACGAGTTTTTTTGCATTGTCCCTTTGGAGGATCTTACATTTTGGGTCGGAAGTGATCGTATCGATAACCGCCTTGAAAACCTTAAATGCTCCTGCATCGATAATAACAGTTGCAACATCCTTCCCGTCGCTTTTCATGGATTTAATTTTGCGGGCGATCGTAAGAAATTGGGCAGGAAGTGGTTGTGAGACGATGATCATGATCCCAACCAGCATGCACATGAAAAAACCTTTAAATGTCGGCATAGGGTTTGGCATTATAAAATATAGATTGAACGGGTTACAAAGTGACCATGTTGAATAAACAAAAGTACACTTTTTCCACACTTCAAAATTTCATAATGCTGTTATCTTCCTGGAAATGTATTTCGGCAATGGATCGTTGCTTGATTATTTCTCCCCTCATATTTCCCATCCCGTCAATTCCCCAGCCACGACTTTCGTTTTCCTGCACGATATGCCATTTCCATATGGATGGTTCGCTTTGGTCAATGCCATTTAAAAAATAACCGACAATTACGCCTCTGATACGTCTTCCGTTTCTGAGCAACACTTCAATGTTTTTGTTTGTGAGCCTGAAGTATTTATCATGGAGCAACCATGAAGCATTAGTTTTCATTTTTAATGTGTTATCATCTTACACGCAAACATAAAATGCAACTGAAACGGGAATTAAGCAAGATGTCCTCACCAGTTGGAAATTCAAATTCGACCTGTTCCTGTTGTTTCAAACTGAATATGCAAAGATGATTTGAATGATATAGGTAAATTATAAAATTGTGGCGGGATTGTATAAAGAAAACATAAATTACATGAAGCGGTATCCAACTCCGCTTTCGGTGATAATGTGTTTGGGTTGGTCGGGATTATCCTCGATTTTTTTGCGCAGCGTGCCAACAAATACTCTTAAATACTGGGTTTCGTTTTGGCTGCCTACACCCCATATTTCTTTCAACAGGAACTGGTGCGTTAATACCCTGCTTTCGTTTTTTGCAAAAATTGCAAGAAGATTAAACTCTGTTGAGGTAAGTTTTAATATTTCGTCCTTCTTCTTCACAATTCGTGATGATAAATCAATTCGTAAATCACCACACTCAATCAGGCAACTGTTGTTCAGAACCTGGTTTCTGCGAATTCCGGATCTGATGCGGGCCAATAATTCTGCAGTACGAAACGGTTTTGTAAGATAGTCGGTTGCGCCATTGTCTAAAGCCGAAACGATATCAGTTTCGCTGTTTTGAACCGACAGAATAATGATCGCATTGTTAAACCAGGTGCGCAACTCCTTTAAAACTTCATGTCCGCTTTTATCGGGTAATCCGAGGTCGAGTAAAATTAATTCTGGTGGATGATTTGCTGCCATGATGACCCCTTCCTTCCCGGTTTCGGCTTGCCAAACCTTATACCCGTTGCTTTCCAGATTAATTTCCAGCAATTTTCTTAATTGGGGTTCATCATCAATAATCAATATCTCTGCTTTACTCATTTTTCAGACTATTTATGTATGATGTTTCTGCAGGAATTTCAATTGTGAATTTTGCGCCACCATTCAGGTTGTTTTCCAATTTCACTTTTCCTTTATGTGCTTCAACAAACCCTTTAACAATAGACAATCCTAAACCACTTCCGCCAATTTTCGTATTTGGCAACCGATAGAATTTGTCAAAGGCCAGCATGATTTCATGCCCGGGGAAACCATTGCCGTTGTCTGAAACAGTGATGCTGAGCACATCGGATTGATGACCGGCATCAATTATAATGGTGGTGCCATCGGGCGTATATTGAATAGCATTGTGAATGAGATTGTGAATGACCTGCTCTAACAGCCCCGTATCCACTCTGAAGAAAGGCAGGTTGTCGCAGGGATGAAATTCGATTTTGTGTTTGCTGTCGGGCGATATTTTTTGAATAACCGAATGAATCAGATCATTGATATCGCACCAGTCGATTTTTAATTTCAGCATGCCGCTTTCCAAACGGCTCATGCTTAAAAGATTCTCAACCTGCCGGTTCAGCCTTATACTTGCATTATCAATCACGTTCAACAGTTCAGCCTGGTTCCCGGAGGTTAAAGTTTCTTTGTTTTCTTTCAGAGTGTCAACCGCCCCAAGGATGGTTGAAACAGGAGTTCGTAATTCATGCGAAAGCGAATTGAGTAAGGTGTTATAAAGCCTGATGGCATTTTCTTTTTCTTCCTTATCTCTTGCTTTATTCTCTGCGGCCCTGATTTTGAAAGTAAGAACGGCATTTACCAGGGCAATAATAAAGTAGAGCAAAAACATTAACACATCTTCGGCATTATCGATATGAAAAGTGAATAATGGCGGGATAAAGAAGAAGTTCCAGATGATTGCACTCAGAACAGCTGCGACAATTACCGGTAAAATTTCAAACAGCATCGCAACAAGAGAAACCGTCATCAGCAATAATAATGCGATAACTCTGTACCCGATAAAACCTGCGGTATAAAAACATGCTGCGGCAACAACGAAAACCAATGCAACACTTATCAGGTATTGCATGGTCAGCGGATATTTTCTTGTATTAAAAAGTTCCAAGGAGATTAATTAAGCAGCCTGGAGTGTCTGATATAATGTTGGTTCTGCTGATAAATAAAAAAACAGGTACCCTCCTTGATGGTTTCAACAACCGGTTTGATCAGATCGGGAGGCAATGATGGGCAACCAAAGCTTCTGCCAAGCCGCCCGGTCTTCCTGATGAAATTCTCAGTGGCATATTCAGCCCCATGCATGATGATTTCGCGCTTCAGCGCATTGTCATTGAATCCCTTCTCTAACCCGTCGAGGATAAGCGACAAACCAACTCCCGACCCCACGATCTCTTCCCGGGTAAGATAAAAGCCCAGGCTGCTCTGATAAGAGCCCGATACATTGGAGAAGTGCTTTGCATATTCATCGCCGGTGTTCCTTCCGTGAGCAACGTAGGTGTTGAATAAGAGCACTTTTTTAACCAGGTCGATCACATACAGTCTTTTCTTTTTGCTTGACTGTGAAAAATCGACGATGGTCAGGATGTCGGCATGCGGGAGTTTCCCATCAGTCTCCAGTTTCCTGTATCCTTTCATGGCAAGCTGGAATACATCACTGGTGAGACCTTTTTCTGATAAATTTAAAGCAGTGTACAGTGACAGCTGTTCATCCATTGCCGGACCCGGATTATCGGAATCTGCCTTATTCATTACCGGAACAAGAAGCAGGATATACAATAAAAGTTGCAGCATAGTGCAAAGATAGGTAAATATTGCAGCTCCCATAGCGTGACCGTCAGCGATCTGGGATCCAACGGCTACCGGGGTCGGTTTTACAAATGTATTGATATGATAAGAAAACAGCAGCGATACCGTTATTTTTCATCGATAAGCAGCCTTGCAAGCCCTCCGTCTCTTTGATAAATATCGTCAAAAAAACTAATCTCTCCCTTCATATCAACCCAGGCTGTAAAATAACCAATATATACCGGTATTTTATTCTTCAGAACACAGGTATTTTCTTTTCCGGCGTGCATGGCCGCATCTATCTTTTGCGCGTTCCAGTCCGGGTCATCTTTCATAATGGTCAGGGCCAGTTCCCTGGGTTTGCCAACGCGGATGCATCCATGGCTGAAGTCCCTTCTTTCCTGTGCAAAGAGGCTTTTGGCAGGGGTGTCGTGCATATAGATGTCGTTAGAATTCGGGAAAATGAACTTCACCAATCCCAATGAATTATTCTTCCCTGGTTTCTGACGTACCTGGCCATTGTTCCATTCCATATTGTGTTTTTCCAGGTAATTTTTATCCTTAGCCATTCCTGGTTTCACCTCTTTGTTGATGATGCTTTGTGGCAGGTTCCAATAGGGGCTGAATACAATGTAGCTCAGCATCCCGCTGAAGATAACCGTTTTGGTCACATTCTTTCCAACTATCACAGGCGATTCCAGCTCCATTTTTCCGTTCCGGACCAAGGTTAATTTAAAGGAAGGAATGTTGACCACGATATACTCCTTTGCCCTTGCAAATTCGGGAGAGATCCATCGGCACCTTTCCATGTTCACAATGATCTTCTGAATACGTTCACCAACGGGTACATTCATCTCCCGGATATGTTCGGGTAATATTTTTTCTGTAATATTTTTTCCGATGCGCCATTGATATTTTTTCACGGCCTCCACCAGTTCGGGGTCATACAGGTTGCTTTTGCTATTCTGTTTAAGGTCGCCTTCCCTGAACAAATGTTCCCTGATCTGGACGATGGCCGCGGCCGTATCGCCCGGTTTGTATGCTTTCAGTTTGGGATTGATGTCAATGGTATTCCAGCCTCCCGTTTTTTCAATTTCACGGTATCGCAACAAAACATCCCGCAACTTATAGTACTGTCCGATCAACAAGCTGTCGTCGCGGTTTATCAACTGATCGTCTGCTATCAACGAGTCAAGGAGAACCTTATATGCGACCTGTTTGCGTGGGAGCAGCCAACCCATTGCGATGGTAGTGGTATCGGCAAGTCCCTTATATACTTTTTCTGCGTAAAAAAGATAAAGGTTGGTAAGCATCAGTTCGGTCTCTTCCCGTGATAGGGTATTCTCCTTGTCATTCTCAAAAACACCGTCGATTTTTTCCTGATAAGGAAACTTTGAAGATACTCCCTCGACATCAAGTTCTTTAACTTTGCTGAAGAGTGTTGGGCCAAATTCAACAATACCACGTTCATCATACCAGATTTGTGTGAACTTGTGCTGACGGTATACATCAACCACATCCTTTTGATACTTGTCCAGTTCCGGATACGACCGGTAAAATGAAAATACGAGGTTGCTATCGAACGGAAGGTTGCTCCGGTGGTTAACGGCGCCGCGAAGATGCGCATCAGCTAACTTTTCTGAACGCCTGTCCTTGCCAAATTTACAGGAACCGCCAGCAATTGAAAGAATAATTGTAGCGGAGATTAAATAAAACTTTATTTTTCGCATAAAATAAAAAAAATCCCGGGCAACAGCCTGGAGTGGCCGTTGATGCCCGGGGGATTTAGAACAAAATTATTTCTTTCCGAAGATCTTAAATCCGAGGGAAACCAGGAAAACATTATTTTTCGTGTTGAAAGATTGATTACTGGCATCGCTGATGAGCTGGCTCAGACCATATTTATACCGGATATCAAAAGCAAGAAATAAAAAGTCAATTCCGGTCCCGCCCAGAACATACCAGTTGGCAGTGTTTAAATCGCTGGGTTGTATTTTTGGATTAAGATCGTCACTGATTTTTTTGCTCAAGGCAAAAGAAACTTCCGGCCCTACTTCAATACGCCAGGTAATAACGTCGGAATGGATGATTTTGAATCCCAGCATCAAAGGAATATCCAGGCTTCCAATGGTAATTTTCTCCGACCAGTATTTGGGCGATGAAACAGATCCATCATAAGAGAACACACCTCCACTCATGCAATAAAGCACCTCTGGAGCAACATAAAATCTTTTCCCGAAGTGGGCCCAGGCGCCAACATGAAAACCGCTGTTGAACTGGTTTTTAATCGAATCGAGATTTGTGGTAAGACTGCTGCCGTTATATCCCAGTTTCAATCCCAAGGCAAACTGACCGTAGGATAACCCGCTAACCAGGAAAATAAAGAGAAAAAGTAGGATTGTTTTTTTCATAATAATTTGATTTTAGTTGAACAAAAATAAATGAAATCAATATATCTGCAGTTGAAACATGTTATACTTTCCCATAATCAGAATCCAATATGGAACTGTTCAGAAAGATGCATGCTAATATAAACATCTTTTTAGTAAACCCGGATGGTCTCCCGCTGATTTTTTCACAGGAAATATGTTGATATCTGTCCGGTGTCAGATATTTGCAGGAAATGTTGTATCTTAGTAATATTATTTGGATGCTATGTATCACTTTCTGGATTCTCCTGCGTTACGGAAAGACAAGCGGATTATATGGGCAGCTACCCGGTCGGTACTGGAAAATGTAGGTTTTACCCATAAAAGGAGCGGCAAGAAGAGCAAAAGTCACTGGGATCTTTTCATACGGTTGCTGAAGGTCTTCGCAATACTTCTGAAAATAACCGGGTATTATGCCAGGGGTTATGGCAATGCAAAGACGATCCAGGTGAACGAATTGTCCCTGACATTTGCAAACCTTCCGACTTCTTTCAATGGATTCAGGATCCTTCATCTGACAGATCTTCATATCGACAGTATGCCGGGGTTTGTATCCATCGTTACTGATAAAATAAAGGGGCTGAAGTTTGACATGTGTTTGCTTACCGGCGATTACCGGCGTGATATCTCAGGAAGCTTCAGCCAGATCCTGAAACCGGTAAAAATCCTCTCGAAATACATCCAGGCGCCATACGGAACTTTTGCTGTTCTGGGGAATCACGACACCTATCTCATGGCCCGCTATGAGCAGGAATCGGGCATGGAATTGCTGATCAACGAATCTGTTGAGATCGTTAAAGAGGGGCAAAAGATATTGGTTACCGGGACGGATGATACATTCAACTTTTTTACAGAACCTGCCTTGCTGTGCCTTGAGACCAGGGGATACGCTTTTAAAATAGCGATAGTTCATACATCGGAACTGGCCAGGGTAGCTTCGGAGAATAAATATGATCTGTACCTCTGCGGACATACGCATGGAGGGCAGATTTGTTTAAAAGAGGGTTCACCCCTGATCAGTCATCAGTTCGAAGGCAAGCAGTTCAATCACGGCAAGTGGAAAGTAGGTACAATGACCGGGTATACCTCCAAAGGAGCAGGCGTAAGCGGAATTCCGGTCAGGTTCAATTGTCCGGCCGAAATTACAATCCTGTCGCTGTTCGCAGAAGAATCAGTTCACAAAACCTAAACATTTATTTACGATTCTGGATTATTTTAAATTATCTTTGATCTTTTCTGTTTTTGTTTTTCTCCCCGTTGAGCTGATTGAACGCAGATCGTGCGGTGGTTTTTTAGCCAATTCATTATCTAATTAGCCGATAAAGGATGAAACACTGTTACGCTGTGCTTCTTTTTTTGTGTATTACCTTCGGGAATTTAATGGCCCAGGAGCGTAAGATCTCGGGAACCGTCACTGCCAGTGACGATGGCTCCACTCTCCCGGGTGTAACCATCAAAGTGGAAGGAACCAGCAAAGGAACCACGACAGGCCCTGATGGTTTTTTCAATATTACAGTGCCCGATTCTGCCACCAGCCTGATCTTTTCTTTTGTCGGATATCAAACGGAAACGGTGAGGATTGGTAAGGAGCCTACGATCAATGTATTTATGAATCCTGTTGCCCAGGAACTTGATGAAGTCGTCGTCACAGCACTCGGGATCAGGCGTTCCGAAAAATCGATCGGGTATGCCATCCAGGAGATCAAGGCAAAGGAACTGGAGATAACCCGCGATGCCAGCGTGATCAACCAGCTGGCCGGTAAGGTAGCCGGATTGACCATCTCCTCAACGAACTCCAGTGCCGGATCATCGAGCCGCATCCTGCTGCGGGGTGTGAGGTCCTTTACCAGCAATAACCAGGCACTGATCGTAGTTGATGGTGTTCCAATCGAAAATACCACCTTCAGCAACGCGGAGGATACCTGGGGCGGAAAGGACAACGGCAATGGTATAACCGACATCAATCCCGACGACATCGAAAGTGTATCAGTACTGAAAGGAGCCAGTGCATCAGCATTGTATGGCTCGCGGGCTGCCAACGGAGTCATTCTGATCAACACCAAAAAAGGAGAGACCCGGAAAAAGATCGGTGTCAGTTTTACCAACAACACCTCGATGGATCAGGCATATATTCTCTGGGATCTTCAAAATACTTACGGAGCCGGGCGCAACGGGCAGTTTTCGCCACCTTTTAAAATTGAAAACGGAATCCCTGTCTATGATGTACAGAGCAGTTCAGCCTTTGGAAGCTGGGGCCCGAAAATGGAAGGGCAGGAGATCACCGACTGGGACGGCCGGAAGCGTCAGTACCTGCCACAGCCCGATAACTATAAGGACTATTTCCAGACCGGATGGACGGTTAATAATTCATTGGGCGTTGACTGGGGGACAAAGAATTTTTCCGTTCGGGCCTCTATTGCCGATCTTCGTATACGGGAGATTATTCCCGGGTCTTCTTTTTCCCGTACAAATATTGGCCTGAACCTGTACGCCCAAATCCTGAAAAAATTCGAGATCCAGGCTTACCTGGCCTATGTCAGGCAGAAAGCCGATAACCGATACGGCTTATCTGACTCCCACGACAACGTCAGCCGCAACTACATCATGATGCCGCGGAACATAACCAACGAATCGCTGGAAAATTATACAATGAATTCGGCCGGAGCAGAACAAACCTGGTATATGAACTGGGCATGGCAAACCAATCCCTATTACACTCCCGCAAACCTTCTGAACGGGGATACTAAGAACCGCTATTTCGGGAATGCATCACTCTCCTATAAACCTGTTGATGGGCTTAGCCTGATGATCAGGACCGCTCCAGACTATTCCACCATCGATAACTTTTCCTATACGAACACCGGCAGCCTGGCAAATTCGCTGGGGGGCTATAATGAAGGGATCACCAAACAGTTCCTGATCAATACCGACTTCCTGATTGCTTATGAGAATCAGATCGTGAAAGACCTGACCTATAACGTAAACCTTGGCGGAAATGCCATGATCCAGCGTTTTGATTTTGAAAGCGGCAATACGGTTGGCGGGATCCTCGAACCTTTCTGGTTCTCGCTCGAAAACAGTAAAGATGTTCCATTCCGGCGCACAAACTATGTAGAAAAGGCGGTCAATTCTCTTTATGCGTTTGCGGAACTTGATTTCAGGCATATGCTTTTCCTTGAAGTGACCGGCCGGAATGACTGGTCCTCCACGCTTCCCAAGGGAAACAACTCCTATTTCTATCCTTCGGTAAGCGTGGGATTTGTTTTTTCCGACCTGCTAAAGCTGAGTAAACAGGCCGAAAAGATTTTCTCGTACGGGAAGATCCGGGCCTCCTATGCAGAAGTGGGTAACGATGCGGCGCCCTACCAGCTGCAGGTTACCTATTTCATCGACAGCCTTTCCAATCCATACGGTACCTACTCCTACATTACCAATACCATTCCCCCCCTCGACCTGAAGCCGGAAAAAACCAGATCGGTTGAACTGGGGACGAATCTTCGTTTTTTCATGAACAGGCTCTCGCTTGATTTTACCTGGTACCAGACCAACACAGTCAACCAGATTGTTCCCGTGGATGTTTCCACCGCATCAGGTTCTTCGAAAGCGCTTATCAATGCCGGACAGATCCGCAATTCGGGTGTCGAACTTACGGTAAATGCAAACCCCGTCAACGGGAAAAATTTTAAATGGAATTTCATGCTCAACTATGCCCGCAACCGCTCGATGGTAGTGGAACTTGCTCCCGGGGTTGACAACCTGCAGATTCTGGAACACTGGAGGCTGAGTATTGAGGCCCGGCCCGGTAATCCATACGGTGATATTGTTGGCTATGCCATTCAGCGTGACGCAACGGGGAATAAACTATTGGATGCGCATGGCATGTACATCAAAGATACCATCCCCAGGGTGCTTGGTAACATCAACCCGGATTATACCCTTTCCATGCTTAACAATGTGGCCTACAAAAACCTGTCGCTTTCATTCCTGATCGATGCCCGGATCGGCGGTGAGCTTTTTGCCGGCACCAACATGTATGGCTACGGGTATTCCGGCACATTTGCCGAAACCCTCGAAGGGCGGGAGGAATGGTATTCATCGGAAGCTGCAAGGCAGGCTGCAGGAAAAACACCGGATGAGTGGAATGCCACGGGCGGCTACCTCGCTTCCGGTGTATATGCGCCCGGAACCATGATAAACGGGCAGGATATGAGCGGAAAGCCAAACACAACCTTTGTAAATCCTGAGAAATACTGGGATCAGTTCTCCTCGTGGACCAATGAGATTCATGAACCATTTGTGTATGATGCCTCTTTCGTGAAACTCAGGGAACTTACCCTTACCTACAACCTGCCGCAAAAATGGATCGGGAAAACAGGCATGAAAAGAGCTTCCGTTTCCCTGTACGGGAAAAACCTGTGGGTCATCTGGAAAGCAGTTCCGAACATCGATCCGGAGAGCTTTTATACCAATGGAAACGGGCAGGGCTATGAGCTTTATTCCTATCCTAATAAAAGAAGTTATGGGATTTCATTGACGATAAATATTTAAAATATAATGCAAAATGCAAAATAAAAAATGCAAAACGCAAAACGAGTGCCGGTGAGATGTGTTTTAAAAATTTGCTTCTTTATATTCCTGATGGTTCTGGTTACAGGTTGCAAAAAGGACCTTACTGAGCTGAATGTCAACCCGAACGATCCGTTGACTACCAATCCAAATTACCTTTTCAGGTATGTGCTTCAGCAGGGGATGGGCAACTACAACTCGGATGTGACGGTTGAGCAATGGACCATTGAGAACTGGATCATGTATATGGCTGCACGCGGGGGGCCTGAACCCGGCAAGGAGTATATTATGCCCAGCGGCAAAGATGCCTTGTGGAATGAACAATACAGCAACTCCCTTTCCAATACCCAGGCGATCATCGACCTGGTTGGGAATGATCCGGAATCGGTTAATCTTGTAGCCGGGGCTATGATATGGAAGGTGTACCTCTTTCACCGGGTCACCGATCTCTGGGGAGAGGTTCCTTTTTCAGAGGCGCTTAAAGGAATCACGGAATTAAATCTGTCACCGGGGTACGATCCGCAAAAAAATATTTACTATGACATGCTGCGTGAGCTTAAAACAGCGGTTGAACTGTTCGAAAGCTCAAAGCCGTTTTTCGAAACCGATGCCGATCTCATATACCAGGGAGATATGAATAAATGGATTGCTTTTGCCAATTCGCTCCGGCTCAGACTTGCAACGCATATAAATCAGGTGGATTTTGTAAAATACCAGGAAGTGCTGGAGGAGCTTGACGGCCAGCCGATGATCCAGGCAAACACTGGGTCGGCAGTATTTCCCTTTAACAGCATGTTTAAAAATCCACTTTATGAAACCATGTTCCGCGGGGAATCTGTTGTGCAGAACAATCCATCCAAATTTCTTGCCGATCTGCTGGTAAATACCGGTGATCCGCGTGTAGGTCTGATCCTGGAAAAGGCACCGCTCTCTTTCCTGCCCATTTTCCCGCCCTATAATGGTGTTCCCAACCTGTTGCTCAATAACGATCCCCTCTGGAGCAATTACAACAGAGACGGAGACTGGGGCGAAGTCTCACGCATCGGCAATTGGTTTCTGCGGAATGAAACGCCCGGCGTGATCATGGATTATGCTGAAGTATGCTTTCTCAGGGCCGAGGCGGTGCTGAAAGGATTGTGGACGGGCAATGCCAGCGACCTGGTGAAGGAGGGGATCAGGGCCGATATAGCCTTTTATGAACTGCATGGCGGGAGCGCCTATGCTTTACCTCAGGATAAGATCGATGATTATCTGGCCTCACTTCCCCCGGCAAATTTGGAATCGGTCATCACACAGAAATGGATATCCTTTATCTTTGAAAACGGGTATGAGGCCTGGACCGAATACCGGAGAACCGGGTACCCTGTGCTCAGGGAGTTTAATGGCAACCCGATCAACCCGGCAGAAGTTCCGGTCAGAATGACCTGGCCCTACCGGGAATACACGCTGAACAGGACAAATTACAATAAAGCGGTTGCCCGGCAGGGACCTGATAATGAATTTACCCATGTGTGGTGGGATGTTGGCGAATGACGAATGACAAATGACGAATGACGAATGACAAAGTTGAAACCTAAATATCTTTTGCAATGACCAAATTTTATTTTGCAATTTTTTTCCTGGTGGGTTGGACGGGCGTTTCTTTTGCACAGACTTCGGCCGGGAAGTGCTGGGACATCGATTATGTTCTTTGGAACCAGACGCAGCCCCGGTTGCACATCAATTGCGGAAACAGCGAAACCTTTAACCCGGGAGCGGAACTAACGCTTGAAGTATGGGTGAAGGCTTATACCTTCGGAGAAAACCGGAAGATCATGGGTAAGATGGATAGTCAGTTTAACAACGGTTATGTGATGAGATTCCAGGATTTGAATCTTTATACCGAGTATTTCACCCCGGTGTTGCAGAACATTGTCTATCCCGGTTCCGGGCCAATTCCGCGCGACTCGGCTTATGTTCATTTGGCCAGCGTATTTTCCATGAATGGTTCAAAATTTTATGATTACCTGAATGGAGTCAGGACAGGTGAAGGCGATCTGTTTCCACCAGCGCCAATCACACCTAACGAATCACCCTTCATCATTGGGTCGGCTCCCTGGGACACCTTCTCGTTCCAGTTTTATGGCGCTGTCGATGAGATCAGGGTATGGAATACCGCTCGCACACCCGATCAGCTTATGGAGTTCATGCACAGGCAGCTTAAAGGTGATGAACCTGGGTTGATCGCCTATTATAATTTCAACACGGCTCATGATTCGATTGTGCCGGATGCAGGTCCTAATGGGAACCAGGGCGTGATGAAAAACGGCAATGACCCCTGCTGGAGCTATGCCGATTCGTATGCACCGGTTGGGGATGAGAATATGTATGGCATGCACGATGTGACGGCAGCCTGGTTTGGAAAGGCTCCAGATCTGTATAATTATGCCTTAACTACCACTGGTTTTTCGGTGATTGCTGCCATCGAAGCCAAAGAATTCAATAAATACGTTCTGTTCGGGCATAATGCAGGAACAGGGACTTCTGTTGATTATGCGCCTACCAATGCCCCTGCAGACTTCCAGCGGCTGTCGCGTGAGTGGTACCTGAACAAAGGCGGAATTGTAATTACCGGCGACATGTATTTCAATCTCACTGAAGCTTCAGGTGGAGGCGCCGTTCTGCCATCCGGTGCAAAAGACTCACTTTATGCTTTGATACACCGGTGGAATGACGGAGTCGGGTTCCAGGTAGTGGGATATCCCGATCAGGTGATCGGCGACATTCTGGTATTCAAGAATATACCGTTTATGAAAGGATATTATTGTGTCGGGTATGCTTCTACAGTCATCCCTCCAACACCTGGCGCCATCGATGAACAGGCGCTCAATCGCATCCTGATTACACCAAATCCCGCTAAAGAATGCATTACTGTAAATCATGGGGAAGGCTTCAGCATTTCCATCACCAGCGCCACAGGCCGGTTGGTGAAAGAGTTCCCGGTTCAGGCTGAAACCCAGCAAATCGATTTAAGGGGCTTGTCGCATGGCCTCTATTTTATCCGGATTCATCAGGGTCACCTGGCCAGGATCCAAAAACTAATTATAGAAGAATAACCCTAACTGAAAATTTAAAATCATATACATATGAAGACAATTACAAACCTGCTGCTTGTCAGCTTAATCCTGACCGTAAGCCATTTGTCGGCCCAGAATTTCTCACTTTATTTCGACGGGCTTAACGATAAAGTGGGTATTTATGACAGCCCGGTTTTAAATCCAACCAGCGCTCTTACCGTTGAGGCATGGATCAATGCACAAGGCTGGGCAGGCAGCGTCTGGGCCGGTAATATCGTCAGTAAGCAAGGAACCAGTCCCGACAGGGGATACGGGTTGACCGCCGGGGAAAATGGCCGGGTGGAATTTACCATTGCGATGAACAATCTCTGGAAATCGGTCAGTACACCGCAGATACTTGGATTGAACACATGGTATCACCTGGCCGGAGTTTTTGATGGCTCCTCGCTGAAAATCTATCTGAACGGGCTGCTCCAGGATACCGTTGCTATCTCCGGAATTATTTCACCATCCACAGGGGTAGTAATAAATTTAGGAGAAAACCCAACCTTCACCGGCAGGTATTTTCACGGGGATATCGATGAAGTCCGTATATGGAATGTGGCTCGTACGGCCACGGAAATCCAGCAGAACATGATGCAAACCATCTCAGGTTCTGAACCCGGGCTGGCTGGATACTGGACCATGAATGAAGGATCGGGAACCATTGCACATGATATAACACCAAATGGGAACAACGGCAACTTGCTTAATATGACCGCGGCCAGTTGGGTGCCTGGATTTGTCCCGCCCGGACTGGACGCCGGCGTTACCGAGATAATTTCACCCGCCCGCATAGGAAGCGGATTCTCAGATCAGGAGATTATCACCATCACTGTAAAGAATTTTTCAACTGAAAACATCATTGATGTTCCTGTTTCCTATACCATCGACGGGAGCGCCCCGGTATCAGGCATCATAAGCGGGGTTCTTGCACCTTTTTCAACAATAGAATATTCATTTCCTTCCCCGGTCGATTTATCAGGCTTTTCGTCTGTTGCGCTCAAAGTTTACACCTCGGTTCCGGGTGATGGAAATCCCCAAAATGATACAATAGCTGAAGATATCGCCCAAACGCTTGATTATTATGTATTTTACAGGGAGCGGCACAACTTTGGAGGATATGGTCAGACACACATTGCACCGGTATACATGCCATCTGACCTTTCGGGATATAGTCATATTTACCTTCATGCCGATCTTGCATGCCCCACAAGCGGGTGTGACCCATGGGACCAGGCAGCTCAGGTTTATATAACCAAGGACAGCATTACTTACGAGGTAGCACGCTATATTACGCCTTTCGGGGTTGCCTGTGGCGGATGGGTTTGGGATATTTCCGATTTCCGGTCGGTTCTGACCGGAAAAGTCGATTTTACCAGTTATGTCCAGGTTTGGGGAGCTTCCGGCTGGCTGGTTACCCTGCGCCTGGTGCTGGAGGAAGGAACTCCCGAACATCCCTTTTCGAAGATTACCCCGTTGTGGGATGAGAATTACTGGGTTTACGGCGATCCGGGTATTTCATATGATTTTCCCGAGCAAACCCTTTTTATTTATCCCGGGACAGAGATGGCCAAAATACGTATGACAACCTCTGGGCACGGACAGGGTAATACACTGAACGCAGCTGAATTTGCAGAGTTTACGCATCATATCAGGATAAATGGCACAGAAACTTTTTCCCAGCATTTGTGGAAGACAGATTGCGGCCAAAACACCTGTTCACCGCAGAATGGCACCTGGCTGTATTCACGTGCAGGCTGGTGTCCCGGTCAGGATGTTCAGCCCTGGGAGTGGGATATGGCGGGACAATTTACACCCGGTCAGGATCTGACAGTCGATTACGTACTGGCCGATTACCTTAATTTGCTGAACACCGGTTATAACGGAAGCTCACACACGGAACCATTTATCAGGACACACGCCTATTTTATTCAATATGCTGACAATCCCTTTGTGTCTGCCGGGTCGGACCTGGCCATTGAAGAAAGCGGACTAACGGTATATCCGAATCCGGCGTACGATCAGATTACTGTTTCTTCTCAGCATATGATCCGTGATATTGAGCTTATAAGTTTTACCGGACAGGTAATGCTTCATCTGAAGGCGGATAAAAAAGCCCTCAGCCTGAATACCTCATCACTTCCTTCCGGAATATATATTATCAGGGTTTATGATGATATGGGATCAACCAGCAGAAAACTGATGATTCGGTAATCTGCCGGAACTTTCTGCCTTGTTTCCTCCTTCATGTTTGAAAAGAACAAGAATTTCCTGTATTAGATAAAGATTCCCGCAATTTGAGTATGCACAGATCCATCCGGAATATTGCCATCATGGCCCACGCCGATGCAGGTAAAACCACCATAACCGAGCAGTTCCTGTTCCTGGGCGGGCACACCAGGCAACCGGGCAATGTAGATCAGGGAACGGCACAAACGGATTTCCTGCCGGTAGAGCAGGAGCGGGGTATTTCGGTTCACTCGGCAAATATCTCTTTCCTTTGGAACAACATCCGCATCAACCTGATCGACACACCAGGTCACGTCGACTTTTCAGCCGACGTTGAGCGGATCATGCGGGTTCCGGATGGCGTTATCCTGGTCATTTCGGCGGTGGAGGGAGTTCAGGCCCACACCGAAACACTTTGGGCTGCCTTGCGTGAGCGCCGGATCCCGGTACTTTTTTTCATTAATAAAACCGACCGCATGGGGGCCGATACCGGGTCGGTACTCCTTGCCATTGAAAAAGAGCTGAAGATTACCCCACTATGCCTCCAGGAAATCTCGGATGAAGGAGGCAATAAGGTATCGATATCGGAATTGTGGTGTAGGGAACATATGCAGCATCATCTTGTTGAGCATGTTGTTTCCAGTGATGAGCACCTCCTGAATCAGTACCTGGAGGGTACAGCAAACTCCTTCAGCGAACTTGACAGCCAGATGACAAGGTTAATCAATTCTGCTGCATTTTACCCGCTATTGTTTGGCTCGGCGAAACTGGGGCTGGGAATGAAAGAATTGCTGGATTCAGTTATCAGGTATATACCTGCTCCCGGTGGAGATCCTGAGAAACCACTTTCGGCATTGGTCTATGGCATCGGTCATGACAGGATTTTGGGAAAAATCGCTCATGTGCGGATGTTTAACGGTACCATTTGCAACCGCGAAGTTGTTTTCAATGCAACAAGGCAGGTAGAGGAGAAGGTAACCCAGGTCAGGCGAATTATGCCCGGCAGGTATGAAGACACCGGAACAGTGATGGCTGGTGATATTGCCGGTATCAGCGGACTTGGAAGTGCACAGGTGGGCGATTTGCTGGGTACTGATCATGAAGATATTCCCGGCGAAGTGAAACTGCAAACCCCATTACTCATTGTCCAGGTGAAAGCGGTAAATAAAAAAGATTACCCGGCCCTCGCAGAAGCCATGCAGGAGCTTTCTGCCGAGGATCCGTCGCTGGAATTCGAGTGGCTGAGGGAGGAGGCAGAACTGCACGTAAAGATCATGGGCTGGATCCAGATGGAGGTGCTGGAGCGTATTCTTGCTGATCGTTTTGGTATCTCAGCCCGGTTTGAAAACCCGACTGTGATTTACAAGGAAACTCCGTCCGATGCCGGTGAAGGATTTGTTCGATACTGGATGCCAAAGCCCTGCTGGGCTATCATGAAGTTCAACATTGAACCCGGCGAAAGAGGCAGCGGGGTAATTTACCAAAGCATCGTACCAGTGAATGATATTCAGCAAAAATATCAGAAGGAGGTGGAACGAACCATTGCAGGCGCACTCAAACAGGGAATAAAAGGGTGGGAGGTCACAGATTTAAAGATTACCCTGACTGAAGGGGAGGATCATCCCGTACATTCAAGGTCGGGCGATTTCGCGGTGGCCACTCCCATGTGCATCATGAACGGACTTGTAAATACCGGCACAACCCTGCTCGAGCCGATGAGCAGGGTTCAGATCAATGCCACAGATGATTTACTGGGGGTTATAACCAGCGATATTACGCGAATGAGAGGCAGTTTTGAAAGTCCTGTAATGGATAACGAGCGGTTTACATTGCAGGCCATCCTGCCCCTGGCCACTTCACTTGATTTCCCGGTTAAACTCAGTTCGCGTTCTGGAGGAAAAGCAAGAATATCAACCCGTTTCTATGGCTACAGCGAATGTACGGATGAGCAGGGTGTGATTCGCCCTTTCAGGGGGATCAGTCCGCTCGACACTGCAAAATACATTCTTAAAGCAAGAAGGGCAATACAGGGTTTTTAATCATTGTTATTCAGGAATTGCTCCAGCTTTTCCTGTAAATTGTCCTTGCTTACCTCTACACGATGAACGCTGTATTTCATAAACGATCCTTTCTTATAAAATTTATCAGATTTTTCTCACGGAGTCCCGATCCTGACCAGTTTTTTCATGCATACCTTACCATCAGCCATTAAACGACAAATGTAGATACCATTGGGAATGTTTTCACCATCGATCACCAGCCGGTGGGTTCCTGAGGGCTGGTACCCGTCAATCAACGTTCTGACCTGTACGCCATTCATATTAAAAAGTGTGGAAGTGATCCAGCCGGGAGCATCCAGTGAAAAAGCCAAAAAACGATGGTTTTCATAACCACAACAGAGAATCAACTTTGCGTGATTCATGTTGCATTCGGTCGCGCAGAAAAAAATCAATCCCAGGTTATGCTGCCCAAAATATCGTTGATCACGCCCGGATATTTTGTCTTTTCATCTTTCAACAAATTACTATTGATATAAATGATCTCCTGGTCGTCGGCATACCAAAAATGCCGTTGCTGCATATGCTCCAAAAAGGTGTTTTCGGATGTGTTAAAAGTTTTGCCGCCGATCACAATCCCGACAGCCGCCGGATTCCTGTAATTGACTGCCCGGTTCATCATGGCGGTTATTTCCATCACCTGCACGGTGGTTAGTTTAGCTGTATTCGGAGTCCTGATGATCTGCAGAATTTCCGACTGCCCACGATCATCCTTGGTCATCAGCGTCAGCTTATTTTCACTTAAACTTTTACTTTTGAAAATACCATCGAATTTGCCGAGTTTATATGTCCAGTCCCAGGGATATTTCAACCTTACCTTCGGCGGCTGGACCATGAGTTTTTGCCATTTTGTGATGACTGCCGGCTTATAATAATCCTCCATCAATTCGATGATCCAGGTCAAAGCCTCGCTTTTTGTTGAAAAGGTGTCTTTCCTGGAGAGCATATAGAAATCAGCATAAACGAGAGGATTAACCCTGCCGCCCTGTGTTTCACTGTAATGACAGGAACTGGGCTCAATAAGGCCGATCACCTCGTTGTTTTTAAAGAAATGATGGCTGAACTGGCCAGTGGCGTAACTACATGGAACCGTATCCATTTTTACCCCCTGGGGCAATTTCTGACCTGTAGCAATTGATCCGGCTGCAAAGAAGAGAACAAAAAAAATGACTTTCATTTTATAAAGATTTTGATTTCAGCAGTCAAATGTGGCATTTATGCTTACTGGAACAAACTGGCCAACCCTTTGGGAGATCAGCCGTGAAACTGTTGATTCAGCGTGAAACTGGCACTACAGGGCTAACTGAAAAAGAAAGAAACCTGAATTACAGATTATTTCCTGATTGTGAATTTTCCGGTTTGCTGCACACCGCTTCCGGTTAAACGGTAGGTGTAAAAGCCATTTGCCATGTCATCAACTGATAATTCAAGATTGTGCTGACCTGATCCCAGTGTTCCAAAACTTACAGTTCTTAACAGAATCCCTGCAGTATTATACAGTTCGATACCAATTATTGAACTGTTTTTCAAGGTAAGCGGAATAAAAATCCTGCCCGTGGAGGGATTTGGGTACACTGGTCGTGCAGGAGCGGCAGCTGTTGTCATGTTATCTTCTAATCCGACACCATTGGAAAAAGCAAGCTCATCAACGATTATTTCAGTTCCGACAAGAGTGTTTCCATATCTTCCGGCAATGACCATGATATTGGCTGAATCTGGATACTTTGCCGACTGGTATGACAAAGGAAAGGAAAAATGAGTATACCCGATAATCGTCGAATCAATGACAAACGTACAGCTATCAGGCGATGCAACGATCGTATCTCCCTTCCATAATGAAACGATTACATAAACAGCATCTCCTGGCATAACAGTCGTTTTCAACCAAGCGGAAAAGAATGAAGGTCGCTGGGTATAGGCGAATTCGGTAAAGGCGATTCCGTTGATAGGAAAGAAGCCCGGATCGAAGACCCTGACCCGCATTGAATAGTTACCCTGTTTTGCCGGCGTGTATTGGTCAACACTAATCATTTGATCCTCGTTTGTCGTTCCCCAGCCTGTTGGATTCAAGTTTCCATCCGCATCAAGTTCCCAAGATTCAAAACCACTGTTTGGAATCTGTGCAGCTGCAATGTTCAGAAAAAAAACCAGTGCCGAAAACAGCATTAATCGTATAAATGTAATATGCATAATCCATTGTCAGACTTTATAGTGCTGACGCCGCACTATTTAATTGTTAAAGTACTGATTTGATAAATAAAGCGGCAAAAATAATATTTATAATCAGACAAAATAAAAATTATTTTAATAAGATCGGAAAATCATCTGATTAAAATTAAAGCAACAAAACATGCAAAAAAATATTCGGTGTTGATGAGTTCTAGAAGAAATGACCCGAGCATGCGGATTGCAAAAAGTGACATATAGAAATTGCTAAGTCAGGATAGAAGAAATTCAATCCAATGCTGATTCAAGCAATGAATAAGCTTTAACAGGTCATCAATGCCCGTAGCAGCAGTGTGATTTTACTGAACTTTTATCCATGCCCCGGTAAAAGAGGGTGCGCGGGGAGGGCAATGATCCTTTAAAAGGGTGATGATAAGCGAAGTATCAGTTACCTGGTACGAATAATAACCGTTTCCGGGGCAGTCAGGGTCCTTGAATAGGACAAAGGCGCTGTCTGTTGTTGTGAAACTGACACTTGAATTGGTATGTCCCGGCATGATATCGATCATGGTCCAGTTTAATATTCCGGATGAGGTAAGCGTGAGTTGAACCCGGTAATTTAACCCGTCAGCCGTCATATTCTTCTGCCACGAACCCTGTACCTTTTTACTTGCAGTTTCATCCTTTACCTGCCAGGTGCCAGCGATTGCTGCTGTTCTGGCGGGGTAGCTGTCGTTTACCAACGCCATTGTGAGGGGGCCATTTTCAATACCCCATTTATATATGCCATCGCCTGTGAAATCGGGGTCATTAAAAATGCGCAGCTGATTTCCGCTAACCTGGATTTGTGAGTAGCTGTTGGTGTGGGTGGAGAGGGTATCGAGCATAATCCATTCTATAACCCCTTCTGATTTCAGGTTCAGCTGTGCGCTGTATGTTTCACTTCCCGTGAATGTGCGGATCCAGCTCCCAAAAGGGGTAACTACCGGCACCGGATCATCTTTCTTCTGGCTGCACGAAAGCGCTGCTGCCATCATGATTACTAACATTAAACAAACAAGTGTGGAAATTCCGGTGTTTTTCATTTATCAATAATTTTGATTTCAGTGGTCATACGGAATACCCATTTTAACATTCACGGTATGCATGGACATTGTTCTCAGGGATATTTCATATTATCCAGTTTCATTGTTTTATCAGGATGTAATCGCCATCCGCGAAATAGGTGCTGTAGCTGTTCCAGCCCCAGCCGCCCGGAATCTGGTTGACCGTCCAGAAAACATAGTTTGAAGTTGCCAGGTCGCCTGCACCATTCATCCTTCTGGAGATTCCCAGGTAATTGTAAGAAGCGCAGATGGAAGGCAAAACGGATTTAAAAAGGGTTGCATCATATTGTCTGACGAGGTTGTAACACTGACCGTAAATCATGACTGCATCGTAAGCCGAAAGGGCCATGTCGTCGGGGTCGGATCCTGTAACGGACATGATCCGGCTGGCAATTTCACTGGCTGTCGCAGGCCGGGAACTTGCGGTACCTATGGCCATAATGGGCGCCAAAAACCTAACCTCCTGTGCAAATGCGGCTGCCTCTGCATCAAGTGTTACGGCTGTTTTTTTTGTATTTGCATCGCACCCGTACCAGTTTACTGTACTCATTTCATTTATCGGTGAAGCTGCTTTGAAAAAATCGGCAACGTCCTGATACGAAATCAGCATCACAGCAACTCTTGAGGCGCCGTAAGCAGCAATAGCTTCAGCTACCTGGGCAGCTGCAGCAGTTATAACTTCTGAATAGCTTACAGATCCTGTCGAATAAGCAACCCCATCATACACAGTTCCTCCCAGTGCGGTGAACTGATCTTTAGTACTCTGGTAAAGTCCGTTCCCATAAGCATCGTTTCTCCAGATGGGAATGAGCGCTTTGATGCCATCGGTTTGCATCATTTTTGCCGTTGCCCTGCCCTGCACATTGTCGTCGGGGATCACCCTGAAAATATAATCATCGGGGACAGCCAATGCCGGCGAGGTTGCAAAACAGTTTAACACCAGCATTTTATTCGCATTCAGATATGGCAACATGGCTTTTAATTCGGAGCTGGTATTGGGTCCCCCAACGAGCAGCCTTATCCCCTGACCATACATTTCGGAGGCTGCAGATAATGCTTTTACGGTGTCCATTCCGGCATCCCGGAAAGTTATCGAAAACCTTGTGGCCGATCCGGCCAGCAGGTACATCTGGTTCAGGTCGGCAATCGCAATTTCCATGGATGTCTTACCAGCCAGCCCCTCTTCGGAATAAATACCGGTAAGATCGAGGATGGCTCCCAGTTTAACTTCACTGGAAACAGGTACCGGATCAGGATCAGATTTCTTACAGGATACAAGCAGGAAGGCAGGTAAGGTTGTAACCAGACATAAAATGAGGAAGATTGGTAGTTTTTTCATAACAGATTCTTTTACAGGGATCAGTGGTAAGTAACCATTTATTATCTTTTTCCAAAGTTACATTATTAATTCAATTGCATGGTATCGTTAAGTTTTTCATCAAATCAAATGGTTACATTCCAAGCCACTCTTTAAAACCAGGCACCCGTTCGCGGCTAACAACAGAATCATCGTCGTTAAGAAATGGCGCATTAATTTTCAGCCGGCTGTTAAAGTAGGTGCCTGTCTTCTGAATGGCGTTTATATTTATTACCACTTTTCTGTTAATTCTGAAAAATTCAATGGGGTCGAGCATGGACTCCAATTGCACGAGGGTAAAATCGACAGGATAGTGATTATTCGTTTTTGTCACCAGAATCACGATTCCATCTTCGAATATAAAGTGGGAAATATTGCCGGTTTTAACGGAAATAATGTTTTCGCCGGTTTTTATCATGAACCGGCTTTTATACTGGTTGTTCATGTTCTGATATGCCCTGACAATATTTTCGATCATCAATGACTGATCGTTGCGGTTGTATTTATTAAATTTATCCAGGGCATTGCGTAGTTCTTCGAGGCCAACAGGTTTCAGAAGATAATCAACGCTGTTCAGTTTAAAAGCCCGGATGGCATATTCATCGTATGCAGTGGTAAAAATGATCGGGGTGTCAACAGAGAATTCTTTGAAAATTTCAAAACTTAACCCGTCGGCCAGGTGGATATCAACAAACAGGATATCAGCTTTGATCCCATTTTTAAATGCATCGATGCTTTGCCTGATGGAGTCGAAAATCTGCGTTATTGCAATGGATGCATCGATCTTCTTCAGGAGATTGCCAAGGTGTTCGGCAGAGAGTTTCTCGTCTTCGATGATGATTGCGTTCATTTGTCAGTAATTTTTTTGTGCATGATGGAATCACCGCAAATTGTCATTCCCGATTGGTATCAGCTTGGTTGGCTTTCATCGGTTAGTTATTTTGATTTGGCGGTCATAGGGTAAACCCAAAAATTAACAATCAGGGTTGGTATTAACGAAGTAAGTACGGGCATTTCAGGTTGATAAAAGTAAGGGAATCTTTACAATGAAAGAATCTTTGGTTTGCACAACATCAACAGTTTTTTCAGAGAAAAATGCATACCGGGCCCTGATATTTTTCAACCCCGTTTGCGACCCGGGTTCATGCTGAGGCCTTAATTGCAGGTTATTTGACACGATGAGTTTTTCATCTTCGGACATAATAGAAATTGCTAACGGGTGATCTGATGAAGCTTCATTATGTTTAATGGCATTTTCAAGTAAAATCTGAAGCGCCATCGGGGGAATCAGCCTGGTCAGATCCTCTTTTTTAACCTCTGTTGTAATGACCAGGTTCCCGTGGAAAAACTATTCGGGAGCTTTGAGATGGGGACATTACAGAGTAACTGGTAGTAAATTTCAGCCTTTACACGCCAGTCAACAAAAGGAAGTACTTCGTAGGAGCCTGCAAAATGAAGGCTGTTGGTAAAGCCCAGGTCGCGGTTTGATTCATCATAGGAAAAATCAGGGAGCTGATAGCGGTAATAGTAAACGGATAAGGGCTGCATCTGGCTGTGATGACCAAAACCGACAGCAACCGAGTTCTTTGCATTTACCTGGTATTTTAATCCAAGTCTCGGTTCAAAGGATATTGCATTATTGAGCGTAAGGAGCTGGCTGCGCAAACCGGCATCGAAAGTCAGTTTATCATTTATGCAGTATTTGGCTTCCAGGTAGGCAGCAAGCAAAGCGGTGTTTCCGTTTTAAATGGGCCCTCCGACATGGCTTCCAAACCGGTCAATGCCCCAAACTGGATCATATGTTCGCGTTTTTCCGTATTTCCGTTTCTTAAATTGATGTCAAAAACACCTGCTGTAGCATTGCCATAATCGGCCGGAAATGCCGATGTGAAAAAATCGGAATTATTCAGGGCATTCGGATTTAGGGCGCTTACCGGCGCCATCTGGTTGATGGTTCCCTGTTTTTT
>CAISJJ010000148.1 GCA_903885595.1 uncultured Bacteroidales bacterium | reverse complement strand
GCGTTGAAATTAAGGTTCTTGAAGAGGAACCAGGGAAAATTTACATTGTTTTACCATTTACTCCGGCTGACAGTTCAGGGGAGGAACTGAGTGATGCAGAATTGGGAAGCGTCGCCGGTGGTTCATATCTGGACTGCGTGACATATGCAACAGCCTGCGGAGGGCCTCAATGCCAGTGAAACGCTTTGAATTTTGCTGTTCCCATTAATAAAATTGATACTACGGGGTTTTATTACATTAATGTAGCATCAAATGATTTGGTCTTATTGAGTTCCTATTTCATGGCTAATAGTATCGAATACGGAATTTCTTCCCTGTAATATTCGCATAACGATTTCCACAATGCAGGATGAGGCATTGTAACCGGGTGATGGAGCTTTATCTCCCTGTAAGCATCTGAAAGGGTTAACAGTTCAATCTTCTTTAAAACGGCAATAGCAAAGGTGGCCGAACGGCTGATCCCTGCACCGCAGGCGATCATGACTTTAAGACCCTGTTCTTTTTTCGTCAGAACAAAATCAATTCCCGTTTTTTTCACCTGGTACCTCGTCAGAAATGAAATTTTTCTCCTTTCTTAAAGCAGAAACCTGATCTCAGCCAACTCCTTCCCGATTTGTTGAACTCCTTTAAGAATTCTCTGTGTTTGTATCGGGGAGGGCTTTTTTATCCCGTTAATGTACTGAGCCAGCAAACTTTGATTCATACCGATGCGCTCCGAAAAAGCTTTAGCATTGATTACCTTGTAGAATGCAAAGAACTGAGCAATATCCAGTGTCACTTTCAGGTCATCTTCACAAACATGTTGCCCTTTTTCTTCAAAATACAGATTGATTGCCTCAACCATATTTGATTTAAGTTCAGCCAAATCATTTCCGGTGGTTGCAACAGGATAGTTTTGAGCATATGCTGAATATCCTGTATTTGTTCGTTCCACCAATATTTCTATCTTTTTCATAAAAAGCACCAGCCATCCCTCATCAAGAGTCGGATCAATTCCTTACATTTCATTTCACAAAAGTAATAAATATATTACCTATATGATGATTTATAGAACTTAAAATTAGTGTCAAAAGCTAAATATTTCTCCAATGAAATAATCGACATGTAAACCTCTGGATTATATACCTGAAAGGTATGTCAAAGGGGCAAATAATAACTGGTCTGGAAGAATTTTTCCATTTTTCACCATTACCAATAATGGTTTTTGATAACTCGTTGACATTCAATTCAAATATGAAAAAATATATTTGAGACTGCTCAACTATTGGACTGATATTTGATCTGAAAAACCGTAAGGTATTGATTTTCACTTTGAGATTCCATTCTTTCAAAGAATGAAACTAACCAATTCTCTATTGCTAATTTTTAACCCTCATTCGCATACCTCTCCTCCCCTATTCACACCCTGAGTTACAAGTCAACTTTTCAACACTCACTACTGGGTGTCAGATGAACTTTATCTTCGTGTTTTCCAGGTTAAAAAAAACTGAAAAAATCACTTTTGTTCCTTCTCGGTCAAGTTCCTGGAGCAGTTTGATGAAATGACATAATCTGGATAGGCTGATGGTTTTGACTATCTAAGACCGATCTAACATTACGCCCCTGAATATTGATTGTTAATGGGTTGAATTAGTTAGTCAAAATCGGCGGAGAATGCTCAATGTGACCGTTCTGTCCAATATATGCCCAAAATCATCGCCAAACGCCAGTTTTTATTTTCACCGGCTATTTTCTGTTTTCTGTCGGGAGCTTCGGCCCCTCAATCGAAAATGCATCGACCACCCCTCAATTCCGTTGTATTTTTGCTTCATCAACATTTCAAACAAAAAAAAATGAAAGCAAAATCAATCACCTTAGCAGCGGTTCTCACAATCACAACCACCATACTTTTCGCAGGAAACGACATCATTATAAACAGGAATGCAAACGAAAACACTTCAGTCACCCTGGCAGCAATTGCTCCTGTAACACCAACTGAAGCCACCTTCGAAGAGGTCAGCACGGTCACTATTGATTTTGCCAGCCTGGCCCCCTCCATGCCACTGGAAGCCGATTTCAGTGATGTTACCCCTGTTGAAAACATTGACCTGGCAAACCTCGCCCCGCAAGTCCCTGGCGAAGCTGATTTCAGTGATGCAGCCCCTGCTGCAAAAATTGATATGACAAACCTTGCCCCGGTAGCACCTGTCGAAGCCGATTTTAATGATTCAGTTGAAATATCAGTTGATATAAACGTACTGGCCCCATCAACATCGTTCGTTGCCGAATTTGAATAAATACAACTGCTCAACATACTGGCCCCTGGTTTTTTAA
The DNA here is from genome assembly GCA_903885595.1 of uncultured Bacteroidales bacterium. Taxonomy (GTDB): domain Bacteria; phylum Bacteroidota; class Bacteroidia; order Bacteroidales; family FEN-979; genus CAIVAT01. The sequence continues at coordinate 883 of CAISJJ010000148.1, read as the reverse complement.
AGCCATCCCCCGGGATGGTTTTTTTTGAACAAAACAGCAGATGCTTCATAAGCAACCTCAGGCTGGAACGAAATCAGGAAAAAAGTGAAATTTCAAAGGAAACAGCAGGTACTGCATAAGCAACCTCAGGCTGGAACGGTCTTTCAAAGCATATCTGCCAAAAGTAATGCATCGAGCGACAGCCGCAGTTGCGGTGCAGTATCTGCTGTTTCCTTGAAATCCTGCGACAGCCGTAGTTGCGGTGCAGTATCTGCTGTTGACGACAAACACATTTCATGGGAAATGTTGTCCGTTCCATCTTTTTATCCTTTGTCAACAACCGGGTTGATTATTACCGGAAACTTGAGAACCCCGTGATCCGGGATTTGATGGATCAAGAGGAATTTCTGGGGGGAGGTAGCAAAGCATAAAATTCAGATTTCACATTTCACAATTCAGACTTCACATTTTTTACCCCCAATTTTTATCTTCATCTTTGATTTTATCGCATGGAACAATCTTACCAGTTGTTCAACCTCTGAATAGATTTCCTTCGTTTTGTCAGCATCAAGCAAGTTGATACGAATCAGATAATCAAGCCAAAACAGGGTTTCGTCACACTCCTCTACGACAATAAATATCTTGGCATAAAACGCTGCATCGGAGCGTGCACGGGTTGCAGCCCGGAAATTTGCAGCCACGGATGATGAACTCCGAATGATCTGATTCACGCCCGGGCGTGATGATCCAGGAAACCTTTCTATCTTTCAATAGCCAATAAAGTTTCGCTGCCATCTGAATGGTTCTTTCACGCAGATGGTCGTTAAATTTTGATTTGTCCTGATTTTCCATTGTGTCCATACTTTTTTATGGTTAATCAGGGTTGTGGCGTAAAAGTGAAGGG
>CAISJJ010000147.1 GCA_903885595.1 uncultured Bacteroidales bacterium | reverse complement strand
TTGTTTTAACAAGTAAATGAGATAAATTGCTGATTGGCAATCTTGTTTGTAAATATACTTTGGATAACGATTTACTTTGGATAAGAATATCTAACCGGTGGGTTTAAAAACAATTTATGTAAAGCTGTGCCTCCTCTGAAGGCCAGCTTTTCTTTTAGAAAATCATCATTGTAAATGGCAATCAGGGCCCTGGTTATGATCAAATCCTGTTCAACCTGAATGTCTTCATTCCAGTTTACATTTTCCCGCCATTCGTTAATGTATCTCCTGGGTATCATAAATCTCCCTCCACTTCTGAATTAACAATGATTTTCCATTTATGATCGGTCACTCCCTTTTTTGGTCTGTTTGCAACCAAAGGAGTTAAATAACATTCACGCCCATTCAGCGCCTTTGATAATGATGCCGATAACTGTTCCTTTTTCAATTCGCTTTCCAGCAAATAACCCAGGCGTTGAATAGCTGCAGTCTGAGGGTACTGTTTTGCGGATTTTAGAAGTTTGGGAGCTTCCATTTCTTCGGTTAATTCCTGCAACACAGTAAAAGCACGATTGAGGCTGATTTTCGCAGAGTAATAAAGTAAATCGAGCGCGGTTAATTCCGGAGAAGAAACGTTTATATATCCGGCATCAGTGTTCTTCTTCAGCACATCATCCTGTGACCACTGTTTTTTAACCATGAAGTTGATTGCCAATTTATTTGTTCGGATAGAACGGATTGCAGGGGTTCCAGTTACAACAAAATATTCCATTGGCTGTTGGTGAGCTGCACCATGTAACGCCGCAGCAGATAATAATGCAACATAATAGTCCTTATTGATTGAATGCATCAGATCATCAATGAACAGGTTTACAGGCAGGATCCCTGTGGCTGAATATTCCGGAGGAATAATTACGTAAAAGCCTTTCCTTATAGCAGTAATCGCACCTTTAGACTTCAACCGGTATAAATTCTGATCCAAGGCCTGTTCCGAAATATCAAATGCGTGCAATACTTCTTTGTAAGTAAATGAATAACGGCCTTTTGACCTTATTCTGGCAAGAAATTCCTCAAGGTAATTATAGGATGTAGCCTCGTTTTTCATATAGTTATCATTTTCGATTCTTTATAGATTGTATAAAGAATTGCAAATATAAGCTTTAGATTCTTGCCCTTTTAAGATCAGTCATCTTTTAGAAAACGATGTTCCATTTCAGCTTATTTGGTAATACATCCTGATCAATTCCTATATAATATTTTGATAATGGGTTCAGGGATTTGTACAAAGATACAACCCTGATTTCAGAAAAACGATTTTCGATGATAGCGCCTACCAGCGCACGTGTGGAAGGAGGATACCGTTGAGCGAGGCGAATCATCTGTTGCAATTCATCGGCCTTTAACTTTTCAAGATTGGTGATCAGAATTTTCAGGGATTCACGGACAGTAATATCCGGAATTTTTTTGATATCCTTCAAGGCATCCAGGATTTGCAGAAGTTTAACATCATCCCTGGTGAATCTGAAATTCCGTTTGACAAACCTGACCTTAAATCCGAAGATGTCCTTCGATGGTTGATTTGAACCACGAGCGATCATAATTGTATTGGAAACCTGCGAGGTCAGGCCCAAATAATTGAAAGCGGCTATACCCGTCACATACCCAATGGTTTTATCGCCTGCCTGCGTCAGAGAAAGTATCAACTGATTTTCGTCAGGTTTGAGAACTCCGAACACAGACTCCCTGGGTTTATAATATTTCCCGCGCGACAGCCTCACAATTTGACCTTGTTTCGCCAACCGGCTAAGTGATTTTGCCAGGGCTAAAAATGCATCACCACGCACCGGAAACAAAGAATAATCGAATACCTGGCCCGATGGAACATTTTCAATACACTTCTTCACTACAGAATCAACAGATTTCATCCTTACTATTAAAACGGATGCAAAGATAAGCAATGCAAAATAATTTGTCAAGTTTATAATATTATTTACTTGATATAATGTATAATGACATTTATAATGAAAATGAAGGTACTGAAGGATCTTATGCGTGGAGATCAACATAGACATTTTTTGGATTACATTTTGAATTTAAAACCATCGCAATGATGGAAAACATGACCGAACGAGCTGTTGCTGCCTGGGGGATTTTCACGACTCAGGAATGTCGGGCGTAAGACTAATTCTTAGCTGATCACCCTTTGCTACAAATATGAGATTAAAGAGATTTAAGAGCGCAGGTTGAATTCTGATTTCCATCTGATGTGTCGCATGTATCGAATATTATGTTATTAAAATATATTATCTTACATTTGTAACGTAAATTATCTTTCTTTTATAAGAGCAATGAACCATGCTTAAAGATGTTTTAAAATCGATTTTGCTTTCACAGCAGGAATGGCTTATTCCTGAAGAAAAGGAAATACCACGTGAACAATTAGCCAAATTTTCAACTCTACCCCCTTTTGCTTACCTACTAACCGGAGTGCGACGATCGGGAAAAAGTACGTTACTGAAGCAACTTATGCGGCATCATGGTTCGTTGAACTACTTTAATTTCGAGGACAGCCGGACAGCCGGATTTGAAGTAAGTGATTTTAGGATGCTCGAAGAGCTTTTTTCCGAACTCACAGGGATTGAACCTATTTTATTTTTTGATGAAATTCAGAACATTCCGGGCTGGGAGCGATTCGTAAGAGATGCTATTGACAGAAAGAAAACCATTGTTATCACAGGTTCAAATGCCAATTTGCTGAGCCGTGAATTGGGGACAAAACTAACCGGACGTCATCTTGACTATGAGGTTTTCCCTTTTTCGTACCGTGAATT
>CAISJJ010000146.1 GCA_903885595.1 uncultured Bacteroidales bacterium | reverse complement strand
CGGTTTCGTTCATTGATGATCAGCCTGATCTTCCTGCGCTGGTTTTCAAGGAGGGTGTATATGGCCGCTCCGATCGCTGCAATGACCAGCAAAACATAGCCGGTGTATGCCCACCAGGTTTTCCACCAGGGCGGGCGGATGGTAAAGGTATAGTTGAACTCCTTGCTCCAGTAGCCTTCCGCGTTCATGGCTTTCACTTTGAAAATATATGTGCCGGGAGGGATGTTGCCATAGGGAGCCTCTGTGCGGATGAGGCTGGAAAATGTGCTCCAGTTTTCATCCATACCTTCCAGTTTATACCGGTAAGTGACTTTGGTGCTGAGTTTTGGCGTCACACCGATAAATGTGAAGGTAACGTAGTTATTATTGTATGCCAGGCTCAGGTTCTCAGGGTATGAATACCATTTTGAGGTGCTGTCAAACTTAAAATTCCTGACTTTTATACCGTTTCCCAACACCAGTACTGTGTCTCTCTTTTTTTCCAAGGCGAGCCAGGGAACGTTTTCATTATATAATTGCACACCGGTGAGTTGGATGACCGGAGCAGTTGTATCGGGTTTATCACGGGCAGGAAAATATGCCGTAAGCCGGTCGGAAGAGGCTATCCAGACTGTACCGTCATCGCCTTCGCAAATCGGGCCATTGCAGCCCCAGCCTGAAAAACCATCTTCAGGGCTAAAGTTCCTGAACAACACAGCCTGACCGGCCTGATCATCCCCTGATTTTTGTGCCGTTGTTTTCATGTAATTGCCACGTAAAATACTTAACCCGGAGCCGCTGGCGAAACAAAGGTTCCCGCTTTTATCCTGCAACATTCCGTTCGCATTGTTGTTTTTTATCCCCTCTTTTTCTGTGAAGTACACAAAAGATTTCCCATCATACCGTACAGCGCCTTTACCGATGGTACAAAACCACAGGTAATTGCTTTTATCCTGGTAGATCTGGTAGACCATATTATTACAAAATCCTTCTTTTTCAGCGTACTGGGTAAATCTTTTGCCGTCATAACTGACCACACCGCCAAATGCAGTACCAAACCATAGAATTCCGTTATTATCCTGGTAGGCGCTCAGATAGATATCATGCCGCAATCTTTTATTAATGGTAAACTGCGTAAATGATTTTCCGTCATAACGGGAGAGGCCGGCGTCTTCTGTTCCCATCCAGATGTTCCCTTCTTTATCCTGCACCATTGCTTCCAGGTAATTTCCTGCCAGGCCCTCTTTTTCGGTAAAATGCACAAAGGAAACGCCGTCATAACATATCGCGCCATCGCCCGAGGTAGCGAACCAGATGTTGCCATTATCAGCCTGGATGATCTCCGTGACAGGTGCATTGGACAAACCTTCCTTCCTGGCGAAATGAGTGAACGATTTTCCGTCATACAGGTTTACCCCCCCGTGGCTGGTTCCGATCCAGATCCTGCCTTTTTTATCTTTTAATAAACTGAGAATCTCAGTTTCACTTAACCCTTCATCCGTTGTGTAGTGCATAAAGCATGCATCGTTGTAACGCATAAGGCCATCTGTTCTTCCTCCTCCGACCCAAATATTCCCGGTATTATCACAATAAACAACAGTTGCCCTATTGTCTGCCAGGTCTTTTTTGGTTGTAAACAAGGTAAACGTTTTGCCATCGAAGCGACATAAGCCTCCTGCATCAGTGGCGATCCAAAGGTTTCCGAAATGATCCATGGTCATGTCCAGGATGCCATCACCGCCAATGCCTTCTTTTAAAGTGAAATTAATAAATGATTTCCCGTCAAAACAACTTATCCCGCCGCCTCCCAATGCCAGCCAAAGGTTTCCTTCCCTGTCTGTGATTACTCGCTTTACGCAATCGTTGCTTAGTCCTTCTGCCATGGTAAAATGTTTAAAATAATTCCCATCATAGCAATACAATCCTTTATTGGTTCCGAACCATATATTCCCGTTTTTATCCAGGGCCATCGAAAAAACAGCTTTTTCCCCCAATCGATGTTTTTCGGTAAAATACATGAATGAATTGCCATCGTATTTGATTATGCTTCCATCCCTGGTACCAAACCAAATATTCCCGCTTTTATCTTCAAGGATGCAAAGAACAGATTTTGAGCCGAATCCCTCTTTTTGAGTAAAATTAGTCATGAATTTACCATCAAACCGGCTTACGCCGCCTGCACACCCAAACCATATATTTCCATGCCTGTCCTGCAGCATACATGCAACCGCATTGCTAACCAACCCCTGTTTTTTAGTAAATCCTGCCGTGAACTTCCCGTTAAAACGTGTTGCACTTCCTTCTGCCCCAATCCAGATGTTACCGTTCTTATCCTTCATGATGCAATTGATACTGGCAAGGCTCATTCCCCGTAGTTTAATAAAAGAACTGTTGCGTTTAGGAAAATTGTCTTTGAAGTAAGTGTCTTTGACAGGCCAGAGCTGCGGTATTCCGGCAAGAAAGGGGTTGACAATTGCTGTCACTGTTCTGGGAACTGAAAACCCATCTTGCCCGGGAGTGCAAGTCTTTGGCGTCCCTGCTTTTACTATTTTCGGTACCCCGGCAGGAACTACATTGGTGTTGGTTAAGACCACTTCAGGTCTGCCGGCTTTAATAGCTTTGGGTTTGCCGGCCAACACCACTTTGGGCTCTGCCATGCTGTCTTTCGGAACTACATAGCCCCTGGCTTCGGTTACTCCTGGTGAAAAAAGGCTGGCGTTTTTCGGCTCTGGTGGCTGATTGCAGGCGATCAGGAGAAGAAAAGCAATACTGCTGAACAATAGGATAGCTTTCATCTGAAGAAATTTTGATTTCAGTGATCAGATCAAATATTGATATTATCGTTCAGGTTTAGCTATAACCCTGTTAACAAACGATGATTTTCCTATTGGTATTCCTTCACCTCCAGTTCTCCACGCACGGCCATCAACCCGTTGATTGCCAGCGCTTTCATTTCATCTTCGCCGGGATAAATATGGATGGGGGCCAGTTTATAAATGCGTTCCTGGATCCAGTTTACAAATCCCTTATCATAGGCTATACCGCCCGTAATGAGGATGGCATCTACCTCGCATTTAAGCACCGTATACATCTCCCCGACATATTTTGCGACCTGGTAAGCCATGGCATGGTAGATCAGCTCGGCATTTGCATCACCAGCATCCACCATCTTTTCGACATCGTAGGCATTGTTGGTGCCCAGGTAGGCAACAAGTCCACCCTCACCTTTCACCATCTTCTGTACTTCTTTCTGGGAGTATTTTCCGCTGAAGCAAAGTCTTACAAGATCCATAACCGGCAATGTTCCCGAACGTTCAGGACTAAACGGGCCTTCTCCGTCAAGACCCTGGTTTACATCGATCACCCTTCCTCTCTGATGCGCCCCAATAGTAATCCCTCCTCCAAGGTGAACTACGATCAGATTCAAATCCTCGTATTTGCGCCGGATTGATTTGGCATATTCACGGGCAACCGCTTTCTGATTTAGTGCATGAAATATAGAAATTCTTGCCAACAGCGGGTGCCCGGAGATTCTTGCAATATCGTCAAACTCATCAACAACAATAGGATCAACAATATACGCATCAGCATTGGGCATAGATTTCACCAGATCGCTGGCAATCAATCCTCCGAGATTACTGGCATGTTCGCCCAGCGGACTGTTTTTCAGATCTGCGGTCATTGCCTCATTCACCAAATAGATACCCGAAGGAATAGGTTTAAGCAGCCCACCGCGGCCAACCACTGCCTGAAGTTCTGAGATGTTGATATCAGCCTCTTTCAACTGCCTCAGGATGATCTCTTTGCGGAACTGGAACTGATCTGTTATTTTTGTAAAAGGAGCAAGTTCTTCCGTGGTGTGCTTGATATTCTTCAAAAAGATAGGTTCCGTGTTCTGGTACACGGCAATCTTTGTGGATGTTGATCCGGGATTAATTGCCAGAACCCTTATATCTTTCATTCGTTAACCTTATTTTGGTGTGTTGTTTAATTTTCGTTGCTTACTGTGCCGTATGCCATAGGCGAAGTATATCACAAACCCTATCGCCATCCATATAATGAGCCGGGCCCAGGTATCCATGGGCAAAGCGGCCATCTGGATAAAACAGATCAAGGCTCCCAGGATGGGAATCAGGGGGACCCATGGGGTCCGGAACGGGCGCTCAAGATCAGGTCTTGTTTTTCTCAATACGATTATACTGACACAAACGATGGCGAACGCAAGTAACGTACCAATGGAAACAAGTTCCCCAAGAATACTGATCGGCAGCACGCCTGCAAGAACAATTGCCACCAACCCTGTCAAAATAGTACTGACATATGGGGTTTTGAATCGGGGATGAACCTTTGAAAATACCGGCGGAAGAAGCCCGTCTTTTGACATAGCATAGAAAATGCGTGGTTGCCCCAGGAGCATGACCAGTATAACAGAACTCAACCCGGCAATCGCAGCAATTTTTACAATAGGTCTCAGCCAGAACATCCCCTTGCCCATGGCATCAACGCCCACTGCCACAGGATCAGAAACATTCAGTGTGGTATAGCTGACGATCCCTGTCAGAACTATGGCGACCAGGATATAGAGGACGGTAGACACACTGAGGGATCCCAATATCCCGATGGGCATATCCCTCTGCGGGTTTTTTGCCTCCTGGGCAGCTGTTGATACCGCATCAAATCCGATATAGGCGAAGAAAATCACTCCTGCTCCCCTCAGTATACCGCTCCATCCAAAATGGCCCCATTCTCCCGTGTTTTTTGGTATGAACGGATGCCAGTTCCCTGCCTGGACGAAGGCAATTCCGATAGCGATGAACAAGATGATTACTGCAACTTTGACAATCACCATGATATTGTTGAAATTGGCAGATTCTCTGATCCCGATGATCAGCAACACCGTGAGTGCAGCTATGATGAACATCGCCGGCAGGTTGATAATGGCGGTGACATGCGGTAAGGCGTCCACATTCACACCCTGCGCCAATAAACTCGTACTGAGATTTTTGGTTAACTCCTGCCATCCAATATTTGGAACTTCAATCAACACGGATCCTGTTGCTGCAGTGAGCGCCGTTGGAATGAATATTCCAAAATCCTTCAGAAAACTGACAACATAACCCGACCAGCCTACCGAGACTGTCGATGCAGCAAAAAGGTACTCCAGGATCAGGTCCCAGCCTATAATCCAGGCCAGGAATTCACCAAGTGTAGCATAGGAATAGGTGTAAGCGCTTCCGGATATGGGGATCATCGAAGCAAATTCAGCATAACACAGTCCGGCAAATGCACAGGCAATCCCTGATATGATAAACGAAATCACAATTGCAGGCCCGGCATATTGTGCTGCGGCCTGCCCTGTAAGAACAAAAATACCTGCTCCGATAATCGCCCCGATCCCCAGCGTTGTCAAATTCAGCCCGGTCAATGTCTTCTTTAAGCCAGATTTATTGTCTTTTGCCTCCTGAAGTAAATCGGTGAGGGACTTTGTCAGAAACAGGTTGTTGCCCATAATCAGAATTTAATGAAGTAAGTGCTAAATAGCTGCTGCCATTACGATGCTGGCCTGTTTTGACTCTTCGGTGTCTGAACGTGAAGTCAGCACAATCGGAGCAGCGGCACCCAAAACAACAGCCGCAAGTTTGGCGTTAGCAGAAAAACCGAAGGCTTTGTACAAAATGTTCCCTGCTTCAATATCGGGTACGATGAGCAGATCGGCATCGCCAGCCACATCACTAACAATGCCTTTATGTTTGGCGCTGGCTGCACTTACGGCATTATCGTAAGCAAGCGGACCGTCAATAATGCAGTTTCTAATTTGTCCGCGCTGACTCATTTTCGACAGCATAGCGGCCTCCAGTGTGGCCGGCATGGCTTCGTTAACCATTTCAACAGCGGCAAGCACTGCAACCTTTGGTTTTGTATACCCAAGCTTATTCATAAACTCAACAGCATTGGTCGTCAGCGCTACCTTTGTTTTAAAATCGGGCGCAGGAATCATGGCAGCATCCGTCAGTCCCAATAACTTATGATAGGTCGGAATTTCGAACAGGGCGAAATGGGACAGAACATCACCTTTTCGCAAGCCATTTTCCTTGTCAAGAACACCGCGAAGGAAAACTGCCGTAGGAACATTTCCCTTCATCAGGATATCTGCCTCCTTATTTCGAACCATCTTTACGGCAATTTTGACCGAATTTGCATCCACCTCTTCATTGATTATCTTCATGGCACTCACATCGAGGTTGAGTTTACCGGCGATTTCATGAATTTTCTTTTCATTTCCGACAAGGATGGCCTCAACCAGTCCCATTCTGTCAACAGCACAAATTGCTTCCAGGCAGTGTTCGTCATGCGCAACGGCAACGGCCAGTTTCTTTTTTCCTGATTTTGTTGCCAGCGAATTCAAATCGGTAAGCTTTGTCAGACACGTGCTTCCGTTCGATCCAGTTGTTGTAGTCATATGATTTAATTAAAAATTAAAAATTACGAATTGTTTTGTATTCTGGTAATCTTGTTACTTTATCATTTCATTACCTCAATTATCTCACTACCTTTTCATCTTTCCACCCGCCTGCCTGTTAAAGCATTCACAAGTGTTTCTTTGGGAACAAACCTACGTGATTTTTGGCAAACAGACAAGTGGTCACGAAAAAAATTGTTTTAAAAAAAATCCTACCTTTGCTGCAACCTTCTAACCTTTGCATCATGGAGTTACCCTTTGCCGAGTCCTACAAAATAAAAATGGTGGAGCCGATCCGCAAAAGCAGCCGTGAAGAACGTGAGACCTGGATCAGAGATGCCGGGTACAACCTCTTCAGGCTGAAAAGCGACCAGGTTTTTATCGATCTGCTTACCGATTCGGGGACAGGGGCAATGAGTGACAAACAATGGTCGGAAATGATGCTGGGTGATGAGAGTTACGCAGGCGCATCCTCCTATTATAAAATGAAAAATGCGATCAGCGAAGTACTCGGTTTTGACCATTTTTTACCCACACATCAGGGCCGTGCTGCCGAAAATGTCTTGTTTTCAGTCCTGATCAAGGAGGGTGACATTATCCCGGGAAATACACATTTCGATACAACCAAAGGGCATATTGAATTCCGCAAAGCTGTCCCTGTTGATTGTACCATTGATGAAGCGTTCGATACAACCCTTTCCCATCCCTTCAAAGGCAATCTCGATCCCCTGAAACTGGAAAACATCCTGAAATCACATTCCGACAAGATTCCTTTTATCATTGTAACGGTTACCTGCAATTCATCGGGTGGACAACCTGTTTCGATAGAAAACCTGAAGATGGTCAGGCAACTTGCTGATAAATACGGTAAGATTGTCATTTTTGATTCCGCCCGTTTTGCTGAAAATGCATACTTCATCAAGTTACGCGAGGATGGATTCAAGGATAAATCAATCCGCTACATTGTCCGTGAAATGTTTTCCTGCGCCGATGTGATGACCATGAGTGCCAAGAAGGATGCCATTGTAAACATGGGCGGTTTTATTGCAATGCGAAGCAAAGAGCTGCATGCCAAAGCAAGTATGTTCAACATCATGTTTGAAGGATATATCACCTATGGCGGAATGTCGGGACGTGACATGAATGCCCTGGCGCAAGGGCTTTACGAGGGAACTGAATTTGAATACCTGGAGACCCGGATACGACAAGTGGGATATCTCGGCCAGCGCCTGATGGATTTCGGGATTCCGGTACAGCAACCTATCGGTGGTCATGCTGTTTTTGTAGATGCCAAACGCTTCCTTCCTAACCTGGCAAAAGAAGAATTCCAGGCACAGACCCTTGCAGTTGAATTATACCTGGAGGCTGGTATTCGCGGGGTTGAAATTGGCGCCCTGCTAGCCGACCGTGACCCGGTTTCGAGGGAAAACCGTTATCCTGTGCTGGAACTGATGCGGCTGGCAATTCCTCGCAGGGTGTACACTTATAACCATATGGATGTTGTTGCGGTTGCATTGAAAAACATTTACGACCGCCGTGATACCATTCGCAAAGGATTGAAAATAGTAGACGAAGCCCCGATCATGAGGCACTTTACCGTTGCCCTCGATCTTGCCTGAGCACCGATGGAAACTCTGAAAAAACAAGCCCGGTACCAGCGTTTGTATGAACAGCTGGAAGCCCTGACCAAAAAATCAACGGATACGGATGCCAGAATGGCCACCATTGTGGCTGTTCTCCATCACAAAATGGAGTATTTCTTCTGGACTGGCTTTTATTTTCTGAAATCAGGGGAACTCCTTGTAAAAATGTACCAGGGGCCATTGGCATGCCAGGTTTTAGAAAAACATAAAGGTGTTTGCTGGGCCGCTATCGATCAGCAGAAAACCATGGTGGTCCCCGATGTTCATCAATTTCCGGGACATATTGCATGTGATTCGCGCTCCCGCTCTGAAGTTGTGGTTCCGGTAAAAAATCCGTCCGGCGAGATTTGCGGGGTTCTTGATGTGGATAGTGAATTCCTTAATTCATTTGACTCAACGGATGCCGAATGGCTGGAAAAAATTGTTAACCTGATCTGCCTTTGAATTTTACAGAAATTTTCTTCATCGCGTTAGGCCTGTCAATGGACTGCTTTGCAGTATCGCTTAGTTTTGGCTCCTGCCGGAAACTAACATGGTATGATGTGGTTAAAATGGCCTTTCTGTTTGGTTTATTCCAGGGGATCATGCCGCTGATCGGTTGGTTGGTCGGCAACAGCATTCAGTCTCAGATTGAACCTGTAGATCATTGGATTGCCTTCGTCATCCTGGCCTTCATCGGACTTAAAATGGTTTGGCAATCATTCTCTGCCGGAAATCAAAAAAAAGCACTTGACATTCGAAATCTCACTCTTTTAATAACACTTTCAATCGCTACGAGTATCGACGCGTTAATTACCGGTGTGGGATTTGGGTTCATCAGGGTAAACATTTTAACAGCAGTGGTTATCATTTCACTTGTCACCTTCATTGTTTCCGTCATCGGAGCCAAATTGGGAGAAAAAACAACCTTTATCCCTGCCCGATGGGCTGAATTTACCGGGGGACTGGTACTCATTGCCATTGGTGTGAACGTGGTTCTGACTCATCTTGGGATCATCTGATTGATTTTATCCGAGCTATAGTTTTTATGTATCTTTGCCGCTTATTTATCCTCCATGAACCAGATCAGGGTAACAAAAGAATTCAGCTTTGAGGCAGCCCATGCACTGAAGGGTTATGATGGACCATGCAGGAATGTTCATGGTCACTCTTACCAGTTGTCAGTTACGATAATCGGTACCCCGATTTCCGACCGTACATCTGCAAAACTGGGCATGGTGATGGATTTTGGTGATCTGAAAAAAATTATTAAAAAACAGATCGTTGACCCTTATGATCATGCGCTATTACTTAACTCCGAAGCGCCATATCTGGATCTTGAGAAATCAGGGGAACCATTTACCAATGTCGTTGTTGTTCCTTATCAGCCAACCAGTGAAAATTTTCTTCTCGATTTTGCCAATCGAATAGCTGCATTATTACCCTCAGGGGTCAGACTTCACAGCATGCGTTTGCGCGAAACTGAAAATTCCTATGCCGAATGGTTTGCTGAAGATAATTAATCAGCAACCTGCTATTTTCCTGTTTCAGATCTGGACATTAAATGGACATCTGCCCTGACATCCTCCGCCGTTATGATAATGGTATGCGATGAGTCGGGATTTTCATGCTGATCAAACCAGGATGGCAGAAAAGTTTTTAAGTTTTCGGACCTTTCTTCAGGAGAAATCCGCAACAGGTAAATTCCTGGTTCTACCTTCGAAAATTTATAAAAGCCGTTGTCGTCAATTATAGCTGAATTACAATGCTTCAGAGTGTCCCATGGCATGGCTTTATCGCCGACCCGGAATAAAACAGCAATCCCGCGGCACAAACGAACTTCTCCGGCGTATGCATGTCCGTAAATTTCATGCTGATCAACGGAGGCGATGTAAACAACTGCAAGGGCAAGAATGACTGCAGCCGCGGCGAAAGCAATATACCGCTGCATCTGACGCTCCGGGAACAAGTATGACCCGGTTTTACGCAACCATGAAGTTCCGGGTTCCGGCTCAGGGTGCAGCTTATTCCGAAGATTATCCCATACATGGGCAGATGGCGCCTGTTCGAATTCCGAAAAGGATGATTTAAATTTTTGTCCTATACTGTCCGGATTTTCCATGATCATTCAATGGTCAATGTTTCACACTTTCTCTAATTCCTGTAACCGTTTCCTGATGGAAGCTTTTGCTCGGTGCAGCTGAGTTCTCGATGTTACTTCTGAAATGCCAAGCATCACCCCTATTTCTTTGTGGTCATAACCCTCAATTATATTCAGGTTGAATACTGTCCGGCGTCCTGGCGGAAGATCCTGAATCATTGCGAGTAGTTCCTTTGTTGTTAATATAGACAACGCATCTTCCGAAAAAGTTGCTTCCGCGAGACCTTCATTTAAGTCGGTTTCATGGAAGTACCTGGTATTGTGCTTACAAAAGTTTACTGCAGCGTTAATTATTGTTCTCTTCACCCATCCTTCGAGAGAGCCATTGAAATGAAATTGATGAAGACTATTAAACACGCGAAGGAAGCCATTTTGCATGATATCCTCCGCCTCCATTTTATTGCCGGCGTACCTTAAACAAATACCGTACATCTTGGATGCAAATAAATTGTAAAGCTCGGTTTGGGCTGCAAGTTCGTGGTTGAGGCATTTTGAAACCAGTTCGACCTCGGTATCCATGAATGAAGTGTTGGTTTTTCTGAAGTAAATGTAAATGGATTTCCTTAATAAAAAAAATGAAAGAAATTCAAGAAAATGAAATGGTTGCCTTGAACTTGTCAAAGTTGGTTTCAAAGAAAGCTCTCCCGTCGTTGTTCAGAATGCCTTGAAGGTGGTACACAAACACTTCATGGAACATTTTAAAGGAAATGAGCTCCTCTTGTGTAAACATATCGTTGTCAAAAAAGCTTTCCGTTCTGAAAACGTGAAGTTTAGCAATGATTTTCGCATTAAGCTCTTTTCGGTATAGCCCCTCCATTTTTCCCTTGTTCAGGTTGTCGAACACCAATTCAAACATTCTTTTACGCCTGACCTCCTTCACCTGGATAAATAAGTCAGGGTAATACTTTCGTAAATCATATTCCATTGACGGGTTAAATTCCCGGAACATGGCATTGATCATTTTATACACTTCGAACAACTCTTCGATGGCATTCAACTTCTTGTCTTCGATGGCACCCAGAAAACCAGCCCAGTGATCATGTTCGAACTTAAATACATTCCGTACCAAATCCTCTTTGTCGGTAAAATATTCATACAGGGTTTTTTTGGAAATCCCCAGATGTTTCGCAACATCATCCATTGTAACGCTTTTAATGCCATAACGCTGATAGAGTCTTCGCACTTGTTTCAGTATGTTCAGGGCTTTAAGGTTCATTTGGCAAAGATACAGAAATTGGTCATGGAAACGATTTTCCTCCAAAAAGTTTTTCAAGACTGGAAAATTCCTATCTTTGCGACTTATAATTCCGATTTATCATTATCGTACATTAACCATATGATTTCCCTATGAAAAGATTTTTTTTCCTTGCAGGTTTCATCGTTTTTCTTGTTGCCTGCAGTAGCAACGAAGGTGATAAAAAAGCCAGACTGACAGAACTTAAAAAAGAACACGATAATATTGCCAAGGAGATCCTCAAGCTCGAACAGGAACTTACACCGGCTGGTACAGTGGCCGCCACCAAGGTCAACACCATGATTCTTACCAGGAAACCTTTTGAACATTACATTGAAGTTCAGGGACGGATCGACGGAAATGAAAATATTGCTGTGAGTCCGAGGAACCAGGGAGGCGTTGTAACCAGAATTCTTGTTCACGAGGGCGATGCTGTGACAAAAGGACAAATTCTTGCAGAGCTCGATGCTGAAGTGCTGAAGCAACAATTGACAGATTTGAAAAACAGACTTGCATTTGCTACAGATATTTTCAATCGTCAAAAAACACTCTGGGACCAGAAAATCGGATCAGAGGTTCAGTACCTGAAAGCTAAAAATGACATGGAATCAGCCCAAAATGGGATTGCAACCCTGGAAGACCAGATTAAAATGTCGGTAATTACAAGTCCAATCGATGGAACGGTTGAGGATATACCAATCAAGGTGGGACAGATGGCGTCATCAGCTTCGCCCATCCCGGCATTTCGTATAGTAAATTTTTCAAAAGCAAAAGCCCTGGCCGATGTTGGGGAGGCATACTCATCAAAAGTTAAGACTGGTGATCAGGTTAAAATCTTTATGCCTGATCTGAACCATGAAGTTGACCAACGGGTCACATTCGCCAGTAAATATATCAACCCGGTAAACCGTACCTTCCTTGTTGAGGTGGCGCTACCTGTATCAAATCTTATTTATCGTGCAAATATGATAGCGGTCCTCAAGATTAAGGATTATGCCAATCCGGCAGCCATTGCCATCCCTCAGAATTATATTCAAACCTCCCGCGATGAGGGTCATTATGTATTTATCGCTGTTGAAGAGAATGGAAAAAAAATAGCTCAAAAACGGACTGTGATACCATTTATATCATTTAATGGCCTTACCGAAATTGTCACAGGTCTTAACGAAGGGGATAAAATCATTACCGCAGGCTACAAAGATCTCTACCAGGGTCAGCTTATTGACTTCTAACTCAGACCAGTTATGAAAAAAAAGGAACACAAACTCAAAGAGTTTTTTGCAACAAGCTGGTCTATTGATAATAAAACCAGTATTTATGTCCTGACTATTATCATTACGTCCCTGGGAATAATGTCGTACTTCAGCATACCAAAGGAGCAATTTCCCGAGATAGTCATTCCAACGATCCTTGTTAATACCGTATATCCGGGCACATCACCCGAAGACATGGAGAACCTGGTTACCCGCCCGATTGAAAAACAGTGTAAATCATTAGCCGACGTAAAAAAGATCACGAGTAACTCCATCCAGGATTTTTCAAGCATTATAGTGGAATTCAATCCCGGTATCGAAAATACAGAAGCGAAGCAACGTGTTCGCGATGCTGTTGACAAGGCGAAGGCTAACCTTCCGAACAATCTGCCAAAAGATCCGGATATCAAAGAGGTTGATTTTTCAGAATTTCCGATCATGAATATTAACCTGGCTGGGGATTATGATCTGCAACGGCTGAAAAAATATGCTGAGGAGGCCCAGGATAAAATTGAGACACTGAAAGAAATTACACGGGTGGATATTGTCGGGGCGCTTGAACGCGAGATCCAGATTGAAGTGGACATGTACAAAATGCAGGCAGCCAGTGTTTCTTTCCGCGATATTGAATCGGCTATTGCAGCAGAGAATGTTACCATTTCTGCAGGGACAATTACATCTTTTGGTACGAAATATACCATCCGCCTGGCAGGTCAGTTTAAATCGCCTGAACAGATCAGGACCATCATGCTGAAATCAGCCAGCGGCGCTAATGTCTATATACAGGATGTTGCCGAGGTAAGGGATTCATTCAAAGACCAGGAGAGCTTCGCCCGCCTTAATGGTAAAAATGTTATAACACTGAATGTAATTAAAAAAAGTGGCGAAAATCTGATCCTTGCTTCCGATGAGATCAAACTGATCATGGAAACATTGCAAAAGACCACATATCCTCCTGATCTTTCAGTTGTGACAACCGGGGACCAGTCACGATTCACCAAGAGCACGCTCGAAGAACTGAACAATACCATCATCATCGGATTCCTCATGGTGATTGTTATTCTGATGTTTTTCATGGGATTTAACAACGCTTTTTTTGTCGCGCTTTCGGTGCCACTCTCGATGTTTGTGGCATATCTTATTATGCCTAGCCTTGGATTCACGCTGAATATGATCGTGATGTTCGGTTTCATTTTTGCACTTGGGATCATTGTCGATGATGCCATTGTGGTTATCGAAAACACGCACCGGCTTCACCGGGACCAGCCGGATATTGTGAAGGCGGCAAAAAATGCCGCCGGAGAAGTTTTTCTGCCAATTTTATCGGGGACGCTGACCACACTTGCTCCTTTTTTCCCGCTTGCATTTTGGCCCGGTACCGTGGGTAAATTCATGCATTATCTGCCCGTTACCCTCATTTTAACACTCTTTGCATCCCTGTTTGTGGCATATATAATAAATCCGGTTTTTGCTGTCACATTCATGAAACACGAATATGATCATGCTGAAGTCAAATCATCCCGGCGAAGGTTAATTATAACAAGCATCATATTATTTATTCTTGCATCGATCTCCTATATTGCCGGAGGATTTGCAATTGGCAACATTTTTATGTTCGCTCTCATCCTCAATGGAT
The DNA here is from genome assembly GCA_903885595.1 of uncultured Bacteroidales bacterium. Taxonomy (GTDB): domain Bacteria; phylum Bacteroidota; class Bacteroidia; order Bacteroidales; family FEN-979; genus CAIVAT01. The sequence continues at coordinate 21,064 of CAISJJ010000146.1, read as the reverse complement.
TTTACCGGCTTTTACTCAAAAAGGCTATTGTCCGTTTCCAGACAGTTACCTGGCCATGGGCATTGCATCTTTACGAAAGAACACTCGTTATGGCTTTAAGGGGGCGGACTCCCTGGTACATTCTAGGCACAGTTATCGCATTGTTTTTTCTGAGTATTATTGTTACAGGCATTACCAAACCTCCGGTTTTATTTTTCCCTAATAACAATCCCACCTATGTCAACGTATTTATCAAACTACCCGAAGGAACCGACCAGAATGTAACGGATTCGGTAACTTCTATGGTTGAAAATAAAGTGGTTGCCGTTTTTGGAGATAAAAACCCGATCGTTGAATCAATCATTTCCAATGTCGGACTTGGAGCAGGAGAGAATATGTTTGACCGTTCGGTCTCTTCCAATAAAGGCAAAGTGACCATAAACTTTATCGAAAGCAAGTTCAGGAGAGGTATTTCGACCCAGGATTACATGGATAAAATCAGGGCCAACCTGAAGAACATTGCGGGCGTTACCATCAGTGTTGAAAAAAACAAGATGGGTCCTCCGACCGGGAAGCCAATCAACATCGAGATTTCCGGCGAGAATCTCGAAGAACTGATCACGGCCTCCATGACCTTCAAATCATTCCTGGATTCTAACCGTATTCCCGGTATCGAGCAACTGAAGTCGGATTTCGAAAACAACAAACCTGAAATCATCATTGACATAGACCGGGTCAGGGCAAACCGGGAAGGACTGTCACTTGGCCAGATCGGCCTGGAACTGCGGACAGCCATTTTCGGGAAAGAGATTTCAAAATACAAGGAAGATGAAGATGAGTATCCGATCCAGCTCAGGTACGCCGAAGATGAGCGAACAAATATTAATAAAATTATAAATGCCAAGATTACGTACCGGGACATGAATTCGGGACAATTAAGGCAGATCCCGATTTCTTCAGTGGCCACGATCAAATACAAGGACACCTATGGAGGCATCAAAAGAAAGAACCTCAAACGCGTTATAACGCTCTCATCTGAAGTGTTATCCGGTTATACTGCCAATGAGGTGGTAGCCAGCATAAAAAAGGCTATTCCATCGTACGACCGCCCCAGTGGAATAGATATCAATCTCACCGGCGAACAGGATGATCAGGCCGAGACCATGGCCTTCCTGCTAAAAGCCATGATGATTGCGATCGGTTTGATCTTTTTTATTCTGATCACACAATTTGGTTCTCTGAGTAAATCACTGATCATTCTCAGTGAAGTAATTTTCAGTATTATTGGTGTTCTGTTTGGAATTTCAATATTCGGCATGTCAATCAGTATCATCATGACCGGATTGGGCATTGTCGCCCTGGGTGGAATTGTGGTGCGCAATGGAATATTGATCGTTGAATTTGCTGATGAATTGAAATCGCGGGGAATGAAATCAACCCAGGCGATCATTGAGGCCGGAAAAACAAGGATTACCCCGGTTGCACTGACCGCTTCAGCAACGATGCTGGGTCTCGTTCCCCTTGCGGTTGGCATGAACATTAACTTTATCACCCTCTTTACTGAACTGAATCCCCACCTTTATTTCGGTGGTGACAGCGCTGCTTTCTGGAGTCCTCTTTCCTGGACAATCATTTTCGGATTGAGTTTTGCCACCTTTCTCACCCTGGTATTTGTTCCAGCCATGTTGCTGATTGATGTTCAGATGAAAACAAGATGGAAACGAAGAAGGTCAAACCGTTTAGCAAAAAGGAAATAAACTTTCTCAGAATTTTTCGAGTAGTTTGTTTAACTTGATCTTTTGACTTAGAACAGTATAAATAGACTGCATATAGTCGTTGTTGGAGGTTAGAAATTGCTGGTATCTCTGATTGAGATCGGTACTACCTACCATACCCTGCTTGTATTTTTCCATGGTTTTTTCGTAGATTTTAAGAGCAGTCTGAAACCCTTTTACCTTATTCAGGTAAATTGCATAAGCATTGCTGAAATCGGTCTTTGCAGTTTCTACCTGCAGCTCAAGCCCCACCCTCATTTTCTCGTCAGTAACTTTACTCTGCTCAACTTTTAGCCGGGCCTGATCAACTGAAAATTTACGGCTGCCGCTACTCCATATCGGTATTTGCAATGAAGCGCCAACGATCACGTTTGGGTACCAAACTTCGCTGGTTTTAAAAAAATCCCACGTATTCCGCTGCGCATTGGTTGAACCGGTTAAAAACGCTGACAAACTTGGCTGATAAGCAGTTTTTGAAAGTTTGTACTGCATCAGGGTAAGGTAATCTGACTTTTTCAAAAGAACATAATCAATGTTCGTATTGTAATCGAAAGGTTGGTTGACCAATGCATCGCGGTTAACCTGGGCAAGAAAAAAATCAAGATTATCTGTTTGGATCAATTCCTGGTTATCGTTCAACCCCAATAAAAATTTGAGGTGAGCATAGCCAATACTCCGCAAACTTTTCGTATAGGTAATCGATGCTTCAAGGTTGGATTTATTCAAATCGGCCTGATCAACTTCAATATCTTCAATTAAACCTACCTGATAACTCTTTCGAGCCTCTTCTACCAACTTGCTGACAACCAAATAGGTGGAATCAAGAATTTTGATGCCTTCATCAACGACCAGGAGACGAATGTAATCATCAGCCACCTGGTCGCGAACGTCGACAATTGTCCGGATGTTTTTTTGCTTGGATGTTTCCAGAAACGCTTTGGCGGTTTGCAGTCCCACCAGGTATTGCCCGCTGTAAATGAGCTGTGTCAGGGTTCCCTTTAGTGTTGCATTGTATGATGTTCCAAACTGTATCGGGACATATGTTCCGGGTTTTCCAACCATTTCTCCTGGCAACAGGGTGGTTGGGATTACGATATTATTCATATAATCAATGCTCCCGTTGATCTGTGGTAATCCAATGGCAGTATTTTGTTTGACCATTTTACCTGCAATCTCCACATCAATGGAAGAATTTTTCAGATCGTAATTATTTTCAAAAGCAAAAGCCTGGGCCTGCTCAAGGGAGAATTTCAATACCTCTTTGGGTTTGACAATTGCAGGGTTTTGTGCCACTGGAAATTGCCTGAGAAATAGGCAGAAAAAGAATAGAAAAAAGAGCCTGAATTTCATGGTTACTATTTGAATTTTTTAAAATTTACTTTCCGCTTTTGCTTTTCGTAATAGTCAATTCCCTTCTGATTAGCAATACCACGGATAAAATTGTCGAACATTACATCGAACAAAGTCTGAAAAGAAAATTTATCAGCAGGGAAAAATTCCGGGTTGTGCAGATCGATCAAACGCCTGATATATAACCTGGCCACCAATTCAATACTGAGATCATCCCTGTAGATACCCTGGCTGATTCCCTTCTGAAGATTGATCTGAATCTTACCATAGATAAATTCTATACGTTCATCAACGTGTTTATGATATATTTCCGGATAATATTTCTTCAGATCGAAAGTCATGGAAGGACTTATATCCCGGAACCGTTCCCCAAGGTCACGGCTGACAATAAGCAGGATATCAATGGCATTTACCCCTTCAAAATTATGCTTATCAAAAATGATTTCAAAATTCTGCCGCTCCAGTTCAAGAAGTTTTTCAACCAGCAGTGTTTTACTGTTAAAAAATTGGTATAGTTTCTTCTTCGACATTCCCAGGTCACGGCAAATATCTTCCACAGAAACACTTCTTACTCCGTATTTGTAAAAGAGTTCCCTGACCCTCTCCAGGATATCGACCGATGCTTTTTCCATTAGTACTGTTTAACGAAGTTCACATAGAATTTTGTTCAATGAAAGGGCACAAAGGTAGGAAAATATTGAAGAACAGAAACAAAACAGGGTTAAAAAGTTTCTGTTTTCGTGCCTTACAAATTTATATAAAAATTAGCCGGGAACATTTCTAACTATCATTTTTTTTGTATGTTTGACCATTCAGAAATAATTCAACATGAAACGATTTAACCTGTTATTGTCAGGTTTGGTTATTCTCGGGGCAGTTTTCGGACAAGAGATGAAATGGCCGACCTTTTATGAGCAATCGGGGAAACTCGAGACTCCGTCGTACCAGGTAACAATTGATTATTGCAAGCGGCTCGCCACAGGATCAAATATGATTTCCTATACCACATTTGGTCAAAGTGCACAGGGCAGGGATCTTCCGCTGCTGATCCTGGACCGGGACGGTCTCGATAATCCGGATGATATCCATGCAGCCGGCAGGATTATACTCCTCATCCAGTCATGCATCCATCCCGGTGAATCTGATGGCAAGGATGCGGGATTGATGTTTTTCCGTGACCTTGCCAAAATAGTTCCGGGAGAGGTGAAAAGAGATTCGGAAACAACCATCAGATATCCCGCAGCGAATTTACTCGACAATGTTTCCATCATTTTCATCCCTATCTTTAATGTTGATGGTCATGAACGGTTTGGACCCTATAACCGCATCAACCAGAATGGTCCCAGAGAGACGGGATGGCGCACAACGGCCAACAACCTGAACCTTAACCGTGACTATTTAAAGGCTGATGCTCCGGAGATGCAAGCCTGGCTTCGCATGTTTAACAGGTGGATCCCCGATTTCTTTATTGATTGTCACACAACCGACGGAGCCGATTACCAATATGTGATCACCTATCTCATGGAGATCTATGGGGATATGGATGAGGGGTTGACAACCTGGTCGAAAAACATCCTGATCAAACAGATGAAAACCCGGATGAACAGCCTGGGATACCCTGTTTTTCCTTATGTTGATTTCAGGAACTGGCACGATCCGCGAAGCGGATTGATCACCGAAGTAGCGCCGCCCATGCTCTCGCAGGGATATACGGCCCTCCGTAACCGGCCAGGGTTGCTTATTGAGACCCATATGCTCAAACCATACAGTCAACGTGTAGAAAGCACCTACCAATGCATTCTGGCAATCCTCGAAATTCTGAATAAAGAGTCGAAAAATCTTCGCAACCTGATCAATGCCGCCGATCAATTTGTCAGCAGTCAAGCCTTCGTGGACAGATCTTTCCCTCTGGTTTTTGAAACCACAATGACCGACAGTACCATGGTTGATTTCCTGGGGATGGAGTACGATATTGTTAAAAGTGACCTGAGTGGCGGCGACTGGTTTAAATACAGCGACAGACCCGCCACCTTCAGCATTCCCTATTTTTCCACAGCCAAACCTGATGCAACGGTAATGTTGCCCTATGCATATATTATTCCTGCAGAATGGAAGGCAGTAATTGAACGGTTGAAGTTGCATGGCATCAGGGTTGTGGAATTATCGAGAGACACCATGCTCAGGATTACCACATGCCGTTTTAAAAATCCGAAATGGCAACAAAATTCGTATGAAGGACGTCACCCCCTGATCAACATTGAATATGATGAATTTGCAGAAACGCGATTATTCATGGCAGGTTCGGCGGTTGTGGAAGTGATGCAGCCTGCGGGGCGCATCATCCCGCATATCCTTGAACCAAAAGGGAACGGATCGTATGTTTACTGGGGCTTTTTTGATGCCACTTTTGAACAGAAAGAGTATGGAGAATCATACGTTATTGAAAAAATGGCACGTGAGATGATGGCATCCAATCCGGAATTAAAACATGAATTTGAAAAGAAAAAGCTTGCCGATACTACATTTGCCAAAAACCCCCAACAAATACTCAATTGGTTTTACAACCAATCGCCCTATGCCGATAACCGGAAAGGGATCTATCCGGTCGGGAAAATTTATGATCCGGCAATTGTAAAAGCTATCAAACACTGATCCCTGTATTTCCCGACTCCATGGTCCCGATAATGGCTGCCTTGTTAATGCCAGCCTGATGAAAACGCAACAAGAGTTCACCTGCGAGGCTGGCCGGCAGTGAAATAAGAAGTCCGCCCGAAGTTTGGGCATCAGCCAATATGAATTTCAGTAATTCCGGCGTTTCATGTTTCCAGTGAACAATTTCAGCCACATAGTCAAGGTTGTTTCTTGTTCCACCGGGAATGGAACCAGCCGCTGCATATTCCCAGACATCATCCAGGACAGGAATCTCAGCTGCATTCAGATGTGCATGCAAACCTGCGCCAAAAACCATTTCCTTAAGATGGCCCAGCAGCCCGAACCCGGTAACATCCGTGCAGGCATTGATCTCAAATTCTGCCATTATTTCTGCAGGTAACCGGTTGAGCTCAGCCATCATTCGCATAACACGCTCAACTGCTGCATCGCTGGCCAGTCCATGTTTGACAGCCGTGGTGATGATTCCGGTTCCTATTGGCTTCGTAAGAATCAGGCTATCACCCGGTTTGGCTGTTGAATTGCGCCAGATTTTTCCAGGGTTGATCAATCCTGTTACCACAAAACCGAATTTCGGTTCGCTGTCTTCAACACTATGCCCTCCTACCACCTGGATGCCAGCCTCTGTAATCTTTTCGTTTGCCCCTGCCAATATATGCTGTAACACCTCCATCGGCAGTTTCCGGTCGGGAAATCCAACAATGCTGAGGGCAAACAAAGGTTTTCCACCCATTGCATAAATATCGCTCAATGCATTGGCAGCAGCAATGGCGCCATACATATAGGGATCATCGACCACCGGCGGGATAAAATCAACCGTTTGAACAATAGCCATGTTTTCATCAATCCGGTAAACGGCTGCATCATCTGAGGTTTCATGACCAACCAGGATGGCCGGATTATTTTTCCCGGGCAGGGAGCTGAGGATCCTTTCAAGTAACTGTGGCCTGATTTTACATGCACAGCCCAGAGCATGGGTGTATTCGGTAAGGCGGAAGGCAGGTTTTTGAATGTCGAATGTTGACTGTCGAATGTCGAATATCGAAGGAATGCCAGGCGGAGCCGATACCTGATTAATAATAGAGGAGGAGGGCTGAGAGTGGGTGTTGATCTCATTGATATTTTCCCGGATCTTTATGAGTTCATTATCCGGAGCTGTATGGATCTTTTCCTGATCGGATTTAATAAATGTGGAAACAACCGGGTTACCTTTCAGACTGCGATACGCCTCAACGATCAAAATAACCGCTCGTTCTACCTCTTCACGGGTTGTCATCCTTCCTAAAGAAAACCTGATCGTGCCCAGGGCATATTCCAACGGAACATGCATGGCAGTCAAAACTCCGGAAATATCATGATGATCGGCGTGGCAGGCGGCTCCGGCTGAAGCAGCAATGCCTTTCATTTCTCCGAGGAGTATGTTCGCCTCTACTCCGGGAAATCCCAGGCTCAGGGTATTTGGCAACCGGAACGCCGGATGGCCATTGAGCCTTACTTCCGGAATGGAAGCTCTTACTCCTTCATGAAGCATGTCGCGGAGAGGTTCACAACCGGCTCCTGCGAGCTCCGTTTCGCCGCCGGTCATATTTGGTCCCGCCGGATGCCGGTTTGTAATTCGTAATTCGTAATCCGTAATTATCTCAGCCGCAGCACCAAGTCCCACAATTTCCGGTACGTTTTCCGTGCCTGCCCGCCTGTTTGCTTCATGATCAGCTCCATGAATCAATTTTGCAAGATTCACACCTCGCCTGATATATAGCGCTCCAACTCCTTTGGGCGCATATAGTTTATGGCCTGCAACTGAAAGCAGGTCAACGCCAAGTTTCTGAACATCCACCGGTATTTTTCCAACCGACTGGGCTGCATCTGTATGAAAAAAGATTCCCCTGGCGCGGGCCATCCTGCCGATTTCTTCTATCCGCTGAATTGTCCCTGTTTCATTATTGGCATGCATGATTGTTACGAGGATGGTTTGCCTGGTAAAAGCTCTTTCCAGGTCGGCCGGGTCAACCATGCCTGTTTCATCAACCGGGAGCCATGTTATAGTGAACCCTTCACCTTCAAGCCAATGGCAAACCTCCGTAACTGCTGGATGTTCAATGCCTGAGGTGATGATGTGGTTTCCTTTCTGCCTGTTGGCAAATGCGACCCCCTTGATTGCAAAATTATTCGATTCTGTTCCCCCGCTGGTAAAAACGATCTCATCACTGTTGGCATTTAACAATACAGCAACCTGTTTTCTTGCCCTTTCGACGGCAGTTTTTGACTGAACACCGTAAGCATGGGCGCTTGACGGATTTCCAAAATAGCGTTCAATGTAGGGACGCATGGCATCGGCCACCAGTGGATCGACCGGGGTTGTTGCATTATAATCGAGGTAAATCAGATCCATATTAAATGATCTTATAAGCAAACTCAATAATTCGTGCAGCATCAGTTACCATATCCGTCCCGGAAACATGAATATCATGAATGCTTTTGTTTTTCCGGCGATCCATTGAAAAAAGGTATGCTTTATCGTAATAGGCCAGTACAATTGCTGCTACCACATCAAAGCGTTTATCTTCGAGGGCCTTCATGGCCTCTTTGGTTCCCTCTCCACCTACCCGGTCACCAATCCGTTTAATCGCACCGGCTAAAAGCTGCTGATCAAATCCGGCATATTCCATTACCAGCCGGGCTATACGTATTTCATTATCAAGTTCAACCCTGATGAGCGTGCTGTTGGTAATATGCTCCACCAGTGGATCGGGTAGGGTGATCCGCCCAATCATCCGGCTTTCATCCTCAACCCATACCATCCGGGAATGGTTCAATGCCGACCACCGGGCATATAAATTATTTTCAAATTGTTCATTGGTAGGCTGTTCTGGCTGTCCTAGTGCACCAAACACTGATCCCTTGTGGCATGCCAGGGCTTCAAGGTCGATTACCTGTTCTCCCCTGGAAGCGATCTCGTGCAGTAATTCGGTTTTTCCACTTCCTGTGAAACCTCCCAAGACAATGATCGTGGAGGGGGCTCCAAGTTCACTCCTGATGAATCTGCGATATGCCTTGTATCCACCCTGTAATAAATCCACATCATACCCGGCCTTGCTGAAGACCTCGGCCATAACAGCGCTGCGCATACCACCCCTCCAGCAATGAATTAAAATATCTCCGGCAGGAAGTGTTTTCCTGAGTGTGTGAATATACCAATCTACTTTCGGCAGAGCGATATCCAATCCTTTGAGTATGGCGTCCTCCTTCCCCGACTTAACATACAGCGTTCCAATAATGGCCCGCTCTGTATCATCAAACAGCGGAATATTTATTGCTCCGGGAACATGTCCCTGACTGAACTCTCCGGGAGAACGCACATCAACAACCGGATTTCGGGTCGTTAACTGCATGAAGTTGGTCGGTTCAATTTGCCGTATCATCGTCTGATTTGGAGTGTTCGTCAAAAATAGGTTGCTTTTCCCACCTGTACAAATGAATTGTAAGTACTTTTAGAGACAGTTTAAATTATAACATACTATTCATTATTCTTTATTCATTTTTCACTGGCAATTATCCATTGTACTCTATTCATTAGGTTAACGACTAATGTAAAATGAAAAACGATGAGTGAAGATTGAATAATGAAAAACTAATAGTTTTCAAGGAGTTACAAATTTCAAAATGATTTTTAAACAGACTCTTAATCAACCAATACTACATTTACATGCCGGCACGTAAGTGGATCTGGCCGCTTTTGCTGACCTCGCTGCTTGTTTTTATCCTTTCTCTCAGACAACTATCCGATCCCGACCTTGGTTTTCACCTGAAGTATGGGAAATGGATTGTCACGCACCTGCAGGTTCCTTTTTACGATCACAGCACCTACACCGTATCCGGTCATCCTTATATCGACCTTCATTGGTTGTTCCAGGTAATCATGTACACAGTTTATTCTCTGGCTGGCTATCCCGGGCTGAGTATCCTTGTTTGCCTCCTGAGCATTTCGCTTTTCCTGTTGCTGCTCTTGCGACAGGAATCATACAGGATCCCATTATCCATAACCAGCATTGTTTTATTAATTGCCTTTCTGGTCATTGATCCGCGGATTGCTCCACGGCCCGAAATGTTTACATTCCTGTTTCTTACCTGCATGTTCCTGGTACTTGACCGGTATTATGACAGGAGATCGAACAAGCTATACCTTCTGCCCGGGATTATGCTGCTGTGGTGCAACATGCATGCTTTGTTCATCCTGGGATTAATTGTGATTACAATCTACTTTATCAGCATCCTCATCCGCGATAATAAACCTGACCTGGTGTTACTAGCCTGGCTGATCATCTCATTTCTTGTTTGCTTCATCAATCCCTACGGAATTAACAGTTTTTCACTACCATTTGAGCTTCTGACACGTTTTGATCCCGGCAATATCTTTAACCAGCACATCCAGGAGTTCCTTCCTTTTTTTGCACAGCCTCAGTTTATTGTCAGGGATTACCTCTTCATGATCCTGGCCGGGATGACCATTTTATTGACCTTACTCACTTACCGCAACAGAAAACCACATGAAATAATCCTGGTTTTTCTTTTCGGGTTCCTTGCCATAGGTTCTATCCGAAACATTCCGCTCTTCGTCCTGGTGGCCATTCCCGTCGTAAGCCTTGGGGTAAGTGAATTATCAGCCAGGATCAGGGTTTTATCAAAGGTGACAGAGCCTGGAATTTATTTCCTAATGATTCTGATGCCTCTGATCATTATTCCCAGGATAATTACAGATGCCTGGTATATGAACAATAACTCATTCAATAAAACCGGAATGGGTATCAATGCTTCCCATCAACCGGTTCAGGCTGCAGATTTCCTGGTCAGGAACAATTTGGATGGCCGGATTTTGAACAGTATCGGATTCGGGGGGTGGCTCTCCTGGTCCCTGCCTCAGCCTGTCTTTATCGATGGAAGACTGGAGGTAATAAAGGAAGGTCTTTACGAAGAGGTAACACGAAGCTGGAAAGGAGAATTGCCTGATCTGATCATGAAATATCAACCAAAGTTGATTGTATACAATTACCTTAAATACTATCCCTGGACTTTACAATTAAGAGAAATGAGTGACTGGCGTTTGATTTATTCAGACGGGCTTACCGCAATTTTCGCACATAAGACCTATGCTGTTTCCATGCCGGTGAAAAAACTGCCGGGATTGTCCACCGATACTTTAACGACAAAACCACTGAACTTCAACCAATGGATCCATGGATACTGGAGGCAGCCGGATTATGCAGGTATTGACAGATTACATCAAACCCTGTTAGGAGTTCAATTGGGGTCAGGTTGCCAAGGCAGGATGAATGCAGAAAAAGCCGTTGTCCTGTTCAATAAGGCCAACCAGAAATATAACAGTGGTGACGGCCTGGGTGCGAATGAAGCCTATGATTCGGCCATCCTGCTCAATCCTGGATACGCAAAAGCTTACAACAACCGGGGCATTTTGCGGGCAACTTACTTTAAGGATTATTACGGAGCCATTTCCGACTTTGATCAGGCAATAAAACTCAACCCCCATTATCCTGAAGCATACCTGGGGCGTGGAACAGCATTTTTTTACCTGGAGAATATAAATCAGGCATGTAATGACTGGTCTGCTGCACGTTCTTTCGGCAACACACAGGCCGCCCGGCTGATCGGGTTGCACTGTAATCGGTAATAATTCATACCTTTGCGGCCTAAATAAAACACTAATGAGCGATTCAATCCATCATGAGTGTGGTATTGCCATGGTCCGCCTTCTTAAACCACTCGAATTTTACCTGGCTAAATACGGAACGGCTTTCTATGGCCTTAACAAACTGCACCTTCTCATGCAAAAACAGCATAACCGCGGGCAGGACGGAGCTGGAATTGCAACCATTAAATTTGACCTGGAACCAGGTAATAAATTCATCAACCGCATCCGTTCAATCGCGAATGCCCCGATTCAGGACATTTTCAATAATATCAGCCATGCCGTTAAAGAAATTGAAGATCGCCAGCCGCAGAGGTTAAACGACATTCAGTGGTTGAAAAACAGGGTTGACATGCTTGGAGAATTGTATCTGGGCCACCTGCGTTACGGCACATTTGGGAAAAATAATATCCTTAATATTCATCCATTTGTGAGGGAAAACAATTGGTTGACTAAAAATCTGGTATTGGCAGGCAATTTCAACCTGACCAATGTGGATGAGCTTTTCGAGAAATTGATCGATTTGGGTCAGTACCCGGTTGAAACCAGTGATACTATTACTATTCTTGAAAAGATAGGACATTTTCTGGATGAAGAAAACGAAGAATTATACCAGAAATTCAGAAAAAAAGGATTTCCGAAACGTGAAATCACTGTCCAGATTGCCAAACACCTGAATGTTCAGAAAATCCTCCGGGGATCTGCAAAAACATGGGATGGCGGCTATGTGATCGCCGGCATGTTTGGTCATGGTGATGCATTTGTGATGCGCGATCCTTCCGGCATACGGCCTGCCTATTTCTATCATGACAGTGAGATCGTTGTTGTAACCTCAGAGCGGCCTGTAATTCAAACTGCACTAAATGTTACTTTCGACACCATCCACGAACTCATGCCAGGTCATGCCCTGATAATAAAAAAAGATGGGAAAATTGCTGAGAAGGAATTCAGCAAGCCCATAGACAAGAAATCATGTTCATTCGAACGCATTTACTTCTCGCGCGGAACTGATAAGGAAATTTACCGCGAACGCAAAAAACTGGGAAAATTACTTTCACCCTCAATCCTGAAGGCCATTGACTATGATGTTGAAAATACCGTCTTTTCGTACATTCCAAACACTGCCATCGATGCCTATTATGGTTTGATTGAAGAGATGAATTCATTTTGTGACAAGATTAAGATTGAGCGGATCCTGGAGGCGCAAAAACCGCTTGACCAGGAACAACTAAAAACAATTTTCCAGTTAAAACCGCGGGCTGAAAAAGTAGCAGTGAAGGATATGAAACTGCGAACCTTTATCACCCAGGATTCCCAACGGGATGATCTGGCGGCACATGTTTACGACATCACCTATGGCAGCATCCGCCGGGGGATCGACAACCTTGTTGTACTTGACGACTCGATTGTCAGGGGGACTACGTTAAAACAAAGCATCCTGCGTATTCTTGACCGGCTTGGACCACAAAAAATCATTATTGCTTCATCAGCCCCTCAAATACGTTATCCGGACTGCTATGGTATCGACATGGCCAAAATCACGGACTTCATCGCTTTTAAAGCTGCCATTGAATTACTAAAGGATACACACCAGGAAGGAATTATCAATGAGGTCTATATCAAATCAAAAAACCAGGAAAATCTTCCAAAAGAGAAGATTATCAACTATGTAAAGGAGATTTACAGACCATTCACAGCCAGCCAGATTTCAGAAAAAATATCGGAGCTGCTTACCCCGGTTGCATGTAATGCAAGGGTTCAAATTGTTTATCAAACCATTACCGACCTCCATGAAGCCATTCCAAACCACCAGGGCGATTGGTATTTTACAGGGAATTACCCTACACCCGGCGGGAACAAAGTTGTAAACCGGGCTTTCATAAACTATATTGAGGGCAGAAACGTCAGAGCCTATTGAAATGACAAGTGACAAATTACCAATTAACAATTACCAATGACGAGTGACAAATAAAATTGACGTTTTAATGTTGATGCATCATTTCCATTCCAGTTAATTGGCAATTTTACCAGCTTACCAGCTTACCAGCTTACCAGCTTACCAACTTACCAGCTTACCCGCTCCTCATTTCTCAACTGCGTCGGCAATCTTTTGAGCAATTTGATTGAATTCCTCAGGCGTGAAGGTAAGTTTGGGCCTTCGAAAATCCATATCGTACATTGTTTTTAGTGGAATGAGATGAATATGAGCATGGGGAACTTCAAGCCCAATAACCGTTATTCCGATCCTTTGACATGGAACTACCTTCCCTATTGCCTTGCCTATTTTCCTGGCGAAATTCCATAGTCCGGCATGAAGGTCATCATCGATATCGAAAATGTAATTTACCTCCTTCTTGGGAATTACCAATGTATGCCCTTCCTGTAATGGGTTGATATCAAGAAATGCCAGGTAGTTTTCATCCTCTGCCACTCTATAGCAAGGAATTTCATTGTTAACGATCCTGGTGAAGATAGTTGCCATCATTAAGCGTTTTGACGGTTAATTTCAACAATTTCAAATGTTATTTTACCGGCAGGAACTGTAATTTCAACCGTTTCGCCGATACTCTTTCCGAGCAAACCCTTTGCAATGGGAGAACTGACAGAAAGTTTTCCGATTTTAATATTTGCTTCGTTTTCGGGCACCAGCGTATACGAGACCAAAGTTCCATTCAGGGAATTTTTCAACTTTACAGTAGAAAATATTAAAATTTTCGAATTATCGAGTCTCCGTTCGTCAATAAGCCTGGCATTGCCAAGCATCTCCTGCATTTTGGAGATTTTCAGCTCAAGCATCGACTGAGCCTCCTTTGCTGCCGCATATTCTGCATTTTCAGATAAATCCCCTTTATCGCGGGCCTCAGCGATCTGACGTGAAATCGAAGGCCGTTCAACGGTGGTAAGATGGTGCAAGTCTTCCCTCAGTTTTTCCAAACCTTCGGGAGTATAATATTTTAAATCCGACATTTCAATTGCAAATATTAAATGTTTATAAATCGGTCAGCCTGAATACCCTTATCATCATTAGCATTTAACATAAATACAGCCAGTATGGGTATTACCTGTTGATATTTGGTTTTATAATAAGGCAAAAGACCCTGTGCCAGGGTCCTTTTGCTTAAAGAAACTAAGTTAATGAAAAACTGAAACCGAACGATTAAAAGTTAAGTTTAATGCCAACACTGTGAGTGCCTTGAAAAGGGTTAGTTGCACGGTACGAATAATCAATACCGATACCTGTCGCCTTTTCCTTGTTAAATGGAACCGATACCGTAAAACCAGCGCTGGGACCTGTAAAAACTGTACCACGCTCTGCCAGGTCAGCATTAAACATCCCACCCTGGTAGGTATAGCCAGCCCTGAGCTGCAAATAATACTTGAGTTCATATTCCAACCCAAGCGTGAATTGGTCCTTTGTAAAGGAATTTGAAGTAAAGTTGCCGGCAAGCGTAATACGGTGCATTTCGCCGATAAGGAAATCGTAGGAAGCACCGATACGAAGAGTTGCAGGCAATTCATATTTGGCAGACCGCTGTTCCACGGTAAACTGGTCATTGTCATTTCCATGGCCGGGTATAACACCACGGAAGGACAAACCGTCACCGCTAAAATGCATGGGGGCCCCAACATTTTTAAGGGCGATACCAAATTTAATTTGCTCCTTTTCTCCGGTTACATATTGAATACCAGCATCAATTGCAATGCCAGTCGCAGTGGCATCAGAAATTGTCTCCGTGATTAATTTCACGGCCAAACCTCCATAGATGCTGTTGGAAAAAGCTTTCGCATATGCCAGGTTGATGTTCATGTAATTCGGACTGAATGTACCCTGAATCGGCTCCGGTGAGTTTGTGGTAGTAACATCGATATCGCCAAAATTCATTGACATCACGGCCGCAGTAAGAACACCCCCGTTTTGTCCCAGTTTCTGACTTAAACCAAAGGCCATAATATTTACACCGGAACCTTTGAGCCAGTTGGTGTAAGAAAAGATGATCTCGGTTCCTTTAGTAAAACCGGTTCCGCCTACATTCGTATACAAAGCCTCCAGGCCTTGTGTGCAGGAGGTACCCACCGATCCCCATCCTGAACTTCTTGCCCAGGGGTTTATCAGCAATTCAGACGCACCCGCCTGACCAGAACGGTCTTTATTTCCAGCTGTTACCTCATCCAGGGGAGTCAGCATCAACCCCATTAAGAATATTGCAATAAAACAGCTATATAGTTTTTTCATAATCCTGAAATTTATTGTTGTTTTCATATTATAAACCGTAAATGCCATTACAATGAATTCAAGTCAACTGGCCTTAAAATTCCGAACCATTTGAGGGTACGCTCACCTAACCCATCGGCCTTTACATGAACCAGGTAAACGCCGCCTGCAATCGGTATACCGGCAAAGTTCTTGAGATCCCAATCGATTGAGGTTTTCGCATCCGTGTTCAACCCGGCTGTAGAGGCCCGTGGTTGAGCAATCCCCGATTTGTCAACGACAAACTGTCGGATCATCGTTCCACTCATGTCAAAGATGGTTACGGTACATTTAGTTGGCAGATTTACGATCTTGATACGATTATCAAGCTGATTCCTTTCATAATCATCATAGGCATAATAAGGATTTGGCACAATATTGATCAAATCGAGATCAGATGTTGCCTTCTCCGTATTATTCTTGGATGTGGAGATTGAATTTGTATTGAAAAGGTATACCGGATAGTTACGGTTCAGGGTATCAATTGTAGTAGAATCATCGATTGGTGTAGAATAATACCGCTGATATGGTTTTGAGATCCGGATTTTGGTGGTGACTTTATTACTCAGCCAGGCTTTCCCTTCAACGGCCAGAGGAATATTCACATACATCGCTGTTGACCAGGTGTAATCTTTGTAAATGGTAGCAGGTAATCTTTGAAGGTGGGTTTTGATATAGGCCCCTCCGTCATAAGCCGGGTAGTTAAGTTTTATACCGGAGATGGGTGGAAAGGATTTGTGGTTCATGATGTATACATAATGCTGTCCACCAAATACAGGGATGCCAGTTGCATTATACGTACGACTTGTTGGGTTCCAGATCATGTCGCGGCCGTTATCGGCCACAAGCCATGAATTTTCACCAAACATAATGTTCAGCCGTTCACCTGTTTCGAGGTTGATCGCATAGCCAGGGAACCACCCCATGCCCATGGAATCGATGTAGTTGGAGTTATAAAGTGGATTGGTGCTTGCAACCCCGGTATCACCATCAACATTGACAGATTTGGCAGCGCGGAAGTTGAAAGCTTTTGCAGCGCCTTGGGCCAATTGGGTTTTGGGGCAAAGTTCAATTACCGGACAGCGTGTCCACAATTCCTTCTCGGGCGTGATAACAATATCAACACTGGCTAGATTGTCCATCGTGGAAAGCAACTTTGAACGTTTACCATAGGCCGGGCCGGCATATAGTTCGTCGGCGTTTGTGGCCGACAGGCAATAGGGCGCCCAGATGCCATTCTGGATTTTCTGGAAATTCTTGTTGGGATCCCAGGGTTGGCCTGCGGCGCCACTGCCCATGTTCCAGTCATACCAGGCAGCAGTAGATCCTTTATAGGTCCCTGAACGAATCCAGTTATCAAAATCCTCCGGGGTGTCGCTGTCGGGAACACCCGTAAGCCATATCCGGGTACTGTCTTCGAAAAGGGCAGGTGAAGCATACAGCAGTCCGTTATCCGCTTTGATTGACCCGCGCAGGGAGTCTCCTGCGTTTGGAACCTGTGCAATCGTCAAAGCAATGCCCAGGTCGAGGAACAACTGTTCGTACTGATATATTGTTGTCGTGTCTGAACGGTAGGATACGCCTGTTTTTCTATTGGTCAGGGTCCATTTCCCAAACTCGATCTTCTTTGTATTGGTAAAGGGGTTATTGACCGTAACCCTGTACATTGAATCAAACATAACCATATATTCTCCGCCAACAACATTCAGTGGGTCAACTACCTTAACATTCAAGGGTCCTTTCGATACCAGGTATTTTGGGTTGTACACAATCGGATAATCAGGATCACCCATTTTTGTTTTGGTCGAATCAATGGGTGGTTTTGACAGGACAACCTGGATTGAGGAATCAGAAAGCTCAAGGATCATTCCACCATTTCCCTGGCCCTGGATACGGGTAATTACCGGTCCTTCGCCATAATCTGAATGGGTTATTTCGGCAAGCGGTATATGCGGAATTCCGGTATACGATTTGATGTTGCTGCGGCCTCTCAGGTAAGGGGTTTTCTGACCATCGAGGAAAGTCGGATCGGTTTGATCATATTTTTTATACAGATTATAGGCGTAAGCAACAGCCATGTAATAATATTGTTTGTGGTTGATGATACGGTCATCTCCCGTGGCAAACATATCCTTGGTTATAACAAAGGAGTGTCTTACACCATCGTCAGCGCCATCAACCTCCATCTTACCCACGTTTCCGCCGAGGTTTGCATCATATTTCCAGTTAACCAGTTTGCTGACCCCGTTTTCAACATCACACTGGGCTACCAAACGGGCTTTGCTCACATCATCAATGTCGGCAGCTGAAACTGTGGCATCTTTTAACTGATATATCTGGTATCCTTCGAAATGATATAACGAGTCATTACGCGGGGTTAATCCCTCCGGATTTGGAATATTCGGATCAAATTCCTGATACCGCTCACCGTAGTTATTACCGCCATCATTGGTTTTACGGTTTGAGAGATAAAGGATCAGTTGTTTGTCCATCTCTTCAATGGTGATATCCGGTGCATTCGGGCCATTTAATACCGCGAAGCAGTTATCGAAAAGATTCTGGCATTTATCATCAACAATCTTAAGTAACGCAACCGATTCTTCGGCAGTACCTGAAATAGAACGTGCCCAGGGAATACCAACGGTAATATAGTTACAGGCTCCGGGTTTCAGTTCAAAGGGGCCGGCAGACTGCATAAAACGCCTGTCCTGTGGATTATTGCCGGCAAGCACTTCAGTCCACTGTTTTGGACCGTTGGGCGGCTGACCCTTCGTTCCCCAGTCGCAAACGTCGGTTAAATCGGGGAACATAAAATCGCACTCAGGACCGTAACCACCGGCCGAAAAATGTGCATTTCCCCCATAGATCATCTTCGAATTATCTTTCCATATACCACGAAGGAAAAGATAGTATTCCGGAGCATACTGCGGGTCGGTCATATAGTTTGGCACCCCGGCATTGCTGTTATTGTGATACACAAACCGGCGCATGCCGAAACGTTCGTTATCAATATATCCATCGCCGAAATTCACTCCATTGATGGCCTCAGAACGAACCAGGAAATTGGCTGAGTCGAGTCCACCCGGGCCATATCCCATTTTTATTATCGTGCCATTCATCCCAACGATATCGCAACTTCCTCCAAAGGTTGGTCCCTTGAGGTTGCTTCCTTTGAAAGATGGATTATCATATCCATCGGGATCCATATAGGGACCCTGGAAAAAGTCGATTCCAACCGCAGGAGGCGAAGATCCATAAGCATACGTTTGTCCTGTTCCGTCGATTGGGGTCCCATTATAACAATAACCCAATCCACGGTTTACGTCGCACCCCACATAATCATCATTTGCATACCCGAGATCAGGGTCACACCACTGGCTGAAATAGGTACCTGTCAGTGTATAGGTAGAACGGTTGATCAACTCGTAGGAGTAAAAGGTCATGTTATTGATTTCGTCGTTGGTGGCAAAACCAAAATACTGCGCTCTGATTTCCATCCCGATGGGTTCACCCGTTGTTTCAGAGTGATAATTCCCTTTATCGTTATAAACACTCCAAAGCGTCTGGTCGCCTTTTAACACCTGGTCAACCAGGATTCCCATTGTATCGGTAGCTCCCCCGTTTTTAATTTTGGCACGGGTGATCCGCTCACCAGGCTTCAGGTTTTTCGGACACAATTTATTGGCCAAATCATAATATGGATAATCTCCCTGTTTTGGATCGTACACGCCATCACCATTAACATCCATAAACGGAGCAAGGTAAAATGCCTGTCCCTTACTTTTATTTCCATGTGCAGGCCAGTCGGTAATCGACTTTGGAATAACATAATCAGGATATTCAGCCTTGTTTTCCCACCATGCCAGAAATTCCTGTACCTCCATCCTTGTTATAGGGAAAAGTTTGTCATACTGTGCGCAGGTCTCGGCATCAATGGCGGCTGTTCCATCCACCGTCAGCGGTCCCGGCCAGTAATCATTTTTCACATGCGACGGGTTTCCCGTTCCCTGCCCATACCGGTAACCGGCAAGTTTCAGGTTGTTGTTGATATCAATACCCCCTATCCAAAGGGAGAAGGAAAACAGCGACATCTTTTTTGAGCCTTTCGGGATTTCATACTCGGCGTTTTCAATAAACCAGCCGTTTCCATATGAATACACGATAGCCCTGACGTTGTTGATATCAAGATATTTTGAACTTGAACCAGAAGCACAACCTGCGGCTGTTTCTTTAATCGTATTTGTGCTTTTGTTGCCACCCACTTTGTGAACTTCCTCAGCTAAAAGACCATTTGTAACTAAGATACAACAGAGTGCAATCATTAAAAAGCGAAGTATATTTTTCATAGTTGCATTATTTATTATCATACCGGTATTTCTTCTCATTTTCCTTGTTAAATATTAGAAATTAAATTTAACACCCAAACGGATCGTCCGAGGTGAACTATATCGATACGGGTTGTTCATGTTGATCGTATATAAGTCAGTGTATGATTGCGGATCCACCTGCTGGCTGATTGCATTCTGCCATTCCGGGGCCGAAAGATAGCCGTCATCATCAGCCGTTCCCGTAGCCGGGTAAACTGCTGTCACGTTTTGTGTATTTAACAGGTTTGAGAATTCAATATAAACATTGATGGTCCCATATTTCTTTTTATTCAGTGCGAAACTGAAGTCCTTGTCAACGGCAGCGTTGATGAGGAACTGCCACGGCAGACGGGCTCCGTTGATACTTCCCTTAATTGGGCCCATTGCACCGAACGGGAGAATTTTGCTTGTTTTGGTATAAGGAGTACCCGATCCTCCCGTCATAGTGACATTGGCGCCAAAGTTTGAGAGAATTTGCACAGGGGGTTTCCCGCTTTTTTTGCGATTAATAACCGGTCCGTTGTAATCTTTTCCGCTTCCCCAACGGTAGTCGAGGCTGATGTTGAACTGGTGACGGCGGTCAAAGTTCAGAGGATTAAGCGTACGGAGGTTAGGCTGATCGGAACGGATAATTGTTTGTGCTGCATTGGGGTCGGAACCCGTACCATCGGCAAATTGCAAGGTATAGTTAAATCGTACCCGGGCATTACCTGAACGACGAAGGTCGTAAGTTAAGGTTAATCCCTTAACAGTTCCAAAGTCAATGTTGGTAAATGAATAATAGGTCTTGGGATAGGCGCCGCTTAAACGGTACTGTTGGATCTGATCACGCATTTCGCGATAAAACACAGATAATTTCAGCGATGATGCATTGTTGATCTTCTGCTGGAATCCCAATTCATAGTCGATGGTCTTTTCCGGCTTCAACGCAGGGTTGTTGATTGTTCCCGATGCCCCGGTTACTCCG